>JABBOE010000111.1:3709-11276 GCA_019351955.1 Pseudomonadota bacterium | reverse complement strand
GTGTGCATTTGCACCCCAAGCTTGGCAAGCTCAGCCGCCGCCGCCGCAGACAGGCGCTCGGACAAGGCCGGGAGGATACGCGGGGCAGCCTCCACCAGGCTCAACCGGACATCGCGCTCAGGATCGATGCGGTCCAGCCCGTAGGCGGCCAGTACACGAGTGGAATTGTGGAGCTCGGCCACCAGCTCTACACCAGTGGCTCCCGCGCCGATGGCGACCACTTTGAGTTGCTCCGGGCGCAGTGGACCATCCTGTGCGTTCGCGGCAATGCAGGCATTGACGAGGCGCTTGTGAAACCGCCGCGCGTCTTCCGGAGTGTCGAGCGCGATGGCGTATTCCGCGGCGCCAGGGGTGCCAAAGTCATTGTTCTGGCTTCCCACAGCGATGACCAGAATGTCATAGTCGAAGCTGCGCGGGGGCACAATCTCACGCCCGTCATCGTCCAAGGTCGGTGCAACCAATACGCGCCGGGCCGCGCGGTCCAAGGCTTCCATTGCGCCCAGACGGTACTTGAAATGATGCCAGGTCGACTGCGCAAGGTAGTTCAGCTCGTTGTCGTCAATGTCCAGTGTTCCGGCTGCTGCCTGGTGCAGCAGAGGCTTCCAAAGATGGCTGCGCCCTCGCTCGATGAGTGTAATTTCGGCATGGCCGCGCCGGCCCAGGCTGTCGCCCAAACGGGTGGCGAGCTCGAGCCCACCCGCGCCGCCCCCAACGATGACGATACGAGGCAGCGAAGAGGAGACAGATGGCGAGTCCATGGTGTGCCTTTGCTTTCGTGCGGAAATACAAAACGTGGCCGATGCGGTTTGTGCGTTCAGGGCAATGCAAAGCGCCGATAAGCTGCTATTGTGCGAAAAAAGTGGATGGTTAGGGGCCACGTGGCGTGCAGCGCAGTCAGGCAGGTTCGACGGCAACTGAGTCTGGCGCACAATTGCAGCAGGGGCCACAGCCCAATTTCCATAACACCGGGTTTCCGAACGAGAAACCGACTCCAAATTCATCATAGCCATGTCAAGCCCAGCACCCGAAAGCCAGCCCGCATCCTTCGCCGACTTGGGTCTCCCCGAGCATCTCCTTGCGGCGCTCCGCGACGTGGGTTACGAGACGCCATCACCCATCCAGGCCGCCACCATACCCATTCTCCTGGAAGGGCGCGATCTGGTCGGCCAGGCCCAAACCGGAACGGGCAAGACGGCTGCGTTCGCTCTTCCTATCTTGGCTCGCATTGATGTGGCCCGCAAGTACCCGCAGGCGTTGGTGCTGGCCCCGACGCGTGAGCTTGCCATCCAGGTGGCTGAGGCGTTTTCCAGCTACGCCACGCACCTGTCGGGCTTTCATGTTCTACCGATCTATGGTGGCCAGAGCTATGTGCCGCAACTGGCTGCGCTCAAGAGGGGTGCGCATGTGGTGGTGGGCACGCCCGGGCGCATCATCGACCACTTGGAGCGCGGCACGCTCAAGCTCGACGGATTGGCGCACATGGTGTTGGATGAAGCGGACGAAATGCTGCGCATGGGCTTCATCGACGACGTCGAATCCATCCTGAAGCGGACTCCACCGACGCGCCAAGTGGCCCTGTTCTCAGCGACCATGCCGCAGGCGATCCGGCGCATTGCCAGCACCCATTTACGCACGCCTGCGGAAATCACCATCAAGGCAAAGACCAGTACCGCCACACAGGTTCAGCAGCGTTATTGGATGGTCAGCGGCCTGCACAAGCTTGACGCGCTGACTCGCATTCTGGAGGTCGAAACCTTCGATGGCATGATCGTTTTCGCTCGGACCAAGCTGGCCACCGAGGAACTGGCCGAAAAGCTAGGGGCTCGCGGTTTTTCCACGGCGGCACTCAACGGCGATATTCTCCAGGCACAGCGCGAGCGCACCGTGCAACGCCTCAAGGACGGGCAGATCGACATTCTTGTGGCCACCGACGTGGCCGCGCGCGGATTGGATGTGGATCGCATCAGCCATGTGGTGAATTACGACATTCCCACAGACACGGAGAGCTATGTGCATCGCATTGGCCGCACCGGGCGGGCCGGGCGCAGCGGGCAGGCCATCTTGTTCGTGACGCCGCGCGAGCGGCATTTATTGAGCGCGATCGAGCGGGCAACGCGCCAGCCCATCACTCCGATGCAGTTGCCGAGCACACAGGACGTCAACAATAAGCGCATTGCCCGTTTCCTGGATCGCATTACCGAGGCGCGTGAGCAAGAAGGGCTTGAACAGTTTCAGAGCTTGATCGAGCGCTATGAGCAGGAGCATGACGTTCCGGCGATCGAGATCGCTGCGGCGCTGGCGCGCATGGTGCAAGGTAGCAAGCCCCTTCTCCTGGCGCCCGGTTCGGAGTCCACAGGTGCTCTGAGCAGCGAAGGCATGGGCGCCCGCGCCCGGGAGCGCTCTGCGGGCACGGCGGCGCGTGCGCGACCCACGAAGAGCTTCGAGCGCGAGGTGCGTGGAGACGATCGCGTGACGCCGCCAGTGCGTGAACCCAAGCCAACGCGCGCCAAGCCTCGGGGTCTCACCGATATTGCCGACGCAGCACTCGGCGAACTGGAACAGCGAGTGCTCGAGGCGCGCCATGAGAGGGCGCACGCTGTACACGAACCGGACGATGTCGGGGCTGCGCGTCCTGCGCCAGGCCGGGGTAAACCGACGCCCGGCGAGATGGTCTTCGAAACCTACCGCGTGGAAGTGGGTCGCGCGCATGGCGTGGAAGTACGCAATTTGGTGGGTGCCATCGCCAACGAGGCCGGGCTCGACAACAAGCATATTGGCAATATCGCCATTCGCGACCAGTACAGCCTTGTGGATCTGCCTGCGGGCATGCCTCGGGACGTCATGCGGACTCTCCAGAAAACCTGGGTGCTGGGCCACCAGCTGAAGCTCAGCGTGGTTGGGGAGGGGTCAAAGGCCCTTCCGGTCGAGGGCGCCTCACGCGCAAAGCCGGTCGCGGGATCGGGACGGCCGACCCTGCGTGCGAGCACCCGTGCAGGGAGCAGCAAACCTGCTGCGCCCAAGCGCAAGCCGATACGCCGCTAACCCGCACCGGGCAATTGACGACACCCAGAAGGAACATTCCCCAGCGTGAGACGCAGCCTTGGTTTCAGGGGCGTTCAAAATTTTCACGCCAGGGACGCAAGGCTCATTTGCAGAGCCTATTGGTGAATAAGACCCGGGGTGTACCGGATCGGTACGGCAAGGTGTCATCGGCACCGGGCTGAGGCTGCAATGTCGGTCTCTCCAGGAGGTGACCATCGGCGCTCACGCGGCGGGTGAGCGCAAGCGGTGCTCGCGGGGCCACGCGTTCGCCTTCGACGACTCAACAAAGACGTGCACGGCAGATTGGGTGAAGCCCAACTTGATGGAGGCAACGCGAGAGCGGCCGTCGGTTCCGTGTGTCGTTGCGAGGGATCTTGGGGATGCGATCGTCGCCATGATCGGCCAGCGCTCGCGGTACCCTCGCGCTGTGCGAAGCCCTACCATGACGTGACCCGTTTTGACAGGCACGTGCCCCTTTATGCTCAACCGTCTCTGGCTCGGCTTTTTTCTTGCAGCAGCGATGGCTGCTCTGGCCCGCTGGTTGCTGGGTGGCGACCCGGCGGTGTTCGCGGCCATCGTCGGGAGCCTTTTCGCGATGGCGAAGCTCTCGGTTGATGTGATGCTGCTGTTGTTCGGCACGCTCACGCTTTGGATGGGGCTTCTGCGCATCGCCGAGCGGGCCGGGCTCGTCAATGCACTTGCGCGTGCGCTTGGGCCGCTGTTCAGACGTCTGATGCCCGAGGTTCCCGAAGGCCATCCGGCAATCGGCCTCATCACGCTGAATTTTGCCGCCAACGTGCTCGGCCTTGACAACGCCGCCACACCGGTCGGGCTGCGTGCGATGCGCGAGCTTCAAACGCTCAACCCCAGCAGCGACACGGCTAGCAATGCACAGATCCTTTTCCTGGTGCTCAACGCCTCGTCCCTGACGCTGCTGCCAGTAAGTATCTTTATGTACCGCGCGCAGCAAGGGGCGGCCGACCCGACGCTGGTGTTCCTGCCCATTCTGCTCGCCACCAGCGCATCCACCCTGGTGGGGCTTCTAAGCGTGGCCATTATGCAGCGCCTGAGGCTTTGGGATCCGGTGGCGCTGGCCTATATGGCCGCCGTCGCGTTGCTGCTGGGAGGACTGCTTGCGTTTCTGACCACATTATCGGCGGCGACTCTTGCCAACGCGTCATCGTTGGTTGGCAACCTGGCGCTGTTTGGCGTCATCATTGTCTTCTTGCTCGCCGGGGCCATCAAGCGCGTGCCGGTTTATGAGGCTTTTATCGAGGGTGCCAAGCAGGGATTCGACGTGGCGCGTGACTTGCTGCCCTACCTTGTGGCGATGCTGTGTGCGGTTGGCGTGCTGCGTGCATCAGGGGCTCTGGGCTATGTGATTGACGGCATCCGCTGGGTGGTGAAGGGCCTGGGTCTCAATACAGATTTCGTTGCGGCAATGCCGACAGCGCTGGTCAAGCCTCTTTCGGGAAGCGCTGCGCGCGCGATGCTCATCGAGACCATGCAGCATTATGGAGTTGACAGTTTCCCGGCTCTTACCGCTGCCACCATGCAGGGAAGCACCGAGACGACGTTCTACGTGTTGGCTGTGTATTACGGCGCCGTGGGCATCCGCCGGGTGCGCCACACCGTGGGTTGCGCGTTGCTGGCGGACCTGGCCGGGATCGTGGCGTCGATCGCGGTGTGTACCTGGTTTTTCGGCACCCGTTGAATACCTGTCCGCGCATTCCCCTTCGGAGCCTGGCCTGACGCGCAGCGTCATGCAGGCGGAGCCGTCCGGGTGGGAGTGGGTCAAGCGGGCGGCTTGCCCTTGTGGATTCCTGCGTTGGCGGGTCAAATCACAACATGCAGAATAGCTTTCGCTGTGACCCAACCGATGCACAGGCGTAAATCCTGCTGCGCTGGATCGGTTGCCATCGGTTCGTCGACAACGCCAAGGTACGCGAGGGTCGGAACGATCCGAAGTCACGCCCACGCAGACCACGGTCAGTCGGGGTGCTGCAAACAACACCGAGCTGGAGTCGCTGAAGTGGGAAGCCCCAGCGGCAACGGCATGCGTTGAGCGGCGTGAGCGTTCATAGCGTCTGCTGTTGGACCGGTTTCGTCAAGTCGAGGGGTCATGCAACAGCTCACGGGCACGATCGCTGCCTACAGCCTTCGTGAGCGCAACCTCCAACTCGGGAAGGAGGGCGCGAAGCTCTTCCACTGTGTTGCATTGCTCGATTTTGAGCTGAAGGCGGTACGCTTTGAGCAGCGCCATGTGTTCGCCGACTAGCGTCTCCATGTGCGCATATAAGCGCAGGTAGTCGTCGCTGGAGGCGCTCAGGGCGTCGGGACCCAGTTCAAGCGGCTGCAGGGTGTCGGGCCCCAGCGCATCCGATGCCGGATCGCTTTCGCTCTTTATCGAATTGCAGTGGAGCGTGCTTCCACCGGCCGGCGGGTCCGCTTCGGTGATCAGTCCCAAGCCTCGAAGCTGCTGCAGCGCGTCTGCAGGTGCGCCGCAGGCCCGCGCAAGTGCATTCAGAGCCATCGAGTCCCGATCGCCATCCACGCAAAGCAGGACGTTGCGCAGTGGACGGCTCAATGAGCGGCTTCGGCTGCGGATCTCCGCTTGGCCCTTTGGAGTCTTGGCGTATCGCATCCAGTGCTGATCGATTCAACCAACGGCTCCGGAGGGGGGTCAATGCCTGAATGTGCCGCTCTTGGTGATGCTTGTCACATCCACATAGGTTGAGCCGGCATGGTCAGTGGGGGAAAAGTGCACCATGAAGCCGCCCAGATCGTCGGCATTCATGGCGTTGAGTGCATCGATGAAGGTGGTGCGCGTTGGCGTGTGTCCGGCCTTGCGCAGGGCCTGGACCAGAACCTTGGCGTCAATATACCCTTCCAGGCTCGTGAAGTCGTAGTCGTCCTTATGCCCCGCTGCAATCATGCGAGCCTGGTACTCACGCACGATCGCGGTGGCCCCGGAATAAGGGAAGGGCACAACCTGGGTGATCATCACCCCATCGCCCTCGGCGCCGAGCGCTTTGGCAAGAGCTTCGGAGCCAACAAAGCTGACGTTTGCGAACTGCCCGCCGTAGCCTCGGGCGCGCGAACCCTTGATGAAGGCCGCTGCTTCCGTATAGGTACCCACTTCAACGATGAGATCGGGCTTGGCGGGCAAAATGGACTTCAGCGCGGCTGCGATATCCACCGTGTTGCGCTGCACCGTGCCAGTGGCCACGGGCTTGAGCCCGTGCGCTGCCAGCGCAGCTTCAACACCCGACAGCCCAGCCTTGCCGAACGCATCGTCCTGATAGAAGACGGCGACCCTTTTCAGACCGAGGAACAGAAAGTTGTCGACGATCCGTCGGGTCTCGTCGTTGTAACTGGCGCGGATGTTGAAAACGTAGCGGTCCACAGGCGCACGCAGCGCCATGGCTCCGGTAAATGGGCCCACGAGAGGGATTTTCGCCGCGTCGATGATGGGCTTTGCCGCCAGGGTCGTGGGTGTGCCGACGTAGCCAAGCAGGGCGAACACCTGGTTGTCGCCTCCGATGAATTGTTTGGTGTTGGCCACGGCGCGTGCCGGCTCGTAGCCGTCATCCAGGCTCAGGAGCTTCAGCTGCCTGCCGTCGATCCCACCTTCGGCATTGACAGCCTTGAAGTAGGCCTCGATGCCGATGCGAAGGCGGATGCCGAGCTGCGCAGCGGGCCCCGTGAATGGTGCTGACTGTCCAATCAGGATTTGTGACTCGGTCAGGCCGGGATCGCCGGCCTGTGCGGTGGTGCAAAGACCAAGGCAGAGCAACAGAGGCCAAAATAGTTTCATGTACACCTCAATCAGAAAAGACAAAAAGGGGTCTGCTGGGGTCGGTTCGCAGCCGATCCCGTGCGACTTCAGACGATGGCCAGATGTTCGGTTCCGCTGGATGGATCCTGCTGGTCGCGCTTGCTATCGAGCTTGATGCGCAGACGCAGATCGTTGACCGAATCGGCATTGCGTAAAGCATCCTCGTAGCTGATCTGCCCGCCTTCGTAAAGGTCGAAGAGAGCTTGATCGAAAGTTTGCATACCGAGTTCGCGCGAACGCTTCATCACATCCTTGATCTCACCCACCTCACCCTTGAAGATGTGATCGGCGATCAGCGGGGAATTGATCATGATTTCCACTGCCGCCATGCGGCCGCGCCCATCCTGACGAGGCAGAAGGCGTTGAGAAATGAGGGCCCTGAGGTTGAGTGACAGGTCCATCAGCAACTGATTGCGACGTTCTTCGGGGAAAAAGTTGACGATGCGGTCCAGTGCTTGATTTGCATTGTTCGCATGCAGCGTGGCCAGGACGAGGTGCCCCGTTTCGGCAAACGCCACGGCGTGATCCATGGTTTCGCGGTCACGGATCTCGCCCATCAGGATGACGTCCGGGGCCTGGCGCAAGGTGTTCTTCAGCGCTGCCTCCCACGCGTGTATTTTGCATGTTCGATTTGAAAGAATCCAACCCTCTTATATCTCTGCCTATTCCTGACATGTAAAGGAACGC
>JABBOE010000111.1:0-3699 GCA_019351955.1 Pseudomonadota bacterium | reverse complement strand
TCAGGATGACGTCCGGGGCCTGGCGCAAGGTGTTCTTCAGCGCTGCCTCCCACGTGTCGGTATCGATGCCAACCTCGCGCTGGGTGACGATGCAGTTTTTGTGCGCATGTACGAATTCAATGGGATCCTCAACCGT
Organism: Pseudomonadota bacterium; assembly: GCA_019351955.1. Lineage (GTDB taxonomy): Bacteria > Pseudomonadota > Gammaproteobacteria > Burkholderiales > Burkholderiaceae_C > Thiomonas_A. Next base: position 3,563 of record JABBOE010000111.1, on the reverse strand, counting down.
GACGATATGGCCATAGGAGTGCTCATTGCGCCAATCCAGCATTGCCGCCATCGAGGTGCTTTTGCCGCTGCCCGTGGCTCCCACGAAAATGATGAGGCCGCGCTTGCTCATGGCGAGTTCCTCAAGCACGCGGGGTAGGCCGGTGCTTTCGATCGTCGGCAGAGTCTGTGGGATTAGGCGAAGCACCAAGCCGATGTTGCCCTGTTGGATGAACGCGTTGCAGCGAAACCGCCCAATGCCCGCAGGAGCGATCGCGAAGTTGCATTCCTTCGTGCGTTCAAAGTCGGAGGACTGGCGATCATTCATGATGGCTCGAGCCAGTGCCTGGGTGTGCTGCGGCGTCAGTGGCTGCGCCGACATCTTGCTGACTTGCCCGTCGACTTTGATGGCGGGGGGGAAGTCGGCCGTCAGGAACAAATCCGAGCCGCCGCGGCTGACCATCAAACGCAGCAGGTCCTGCACAAACTTTGATGCTTGGTCGCGTTCCATCAGATGGCTCCCTGGTCAAATGCGGCCTTATCGGGACGACGTGGAAAGATGTGCATCATGCGGGTTGCGAGGTTGCACCGAGTTTACGCAGGCGCAGAGACAGGCGGCGCGCGAGCGAGCCGATCAGGCGCGCGGCGGAGCCTGGATCCTGTTCCATCATGGTGTCGAGCGCTCCTGCTTCGAGTACGGCGACCTCTGTGGGGTTCAGCGTCGTGCAATACGACCAGCGCGGGCCGGCATCCAGAAGCGACATTTCACCCAGCACATTGCCAGCTCTGACTTCGGTCAACCGGAGACGCTCGCCCCAGGGCTGCTGTCGGTCTACGGCCACGACGCCGTGCAACATCACCAGCATGAAGCCACCGTATTCGTTCTGCTCAATCAGGTCCTTGTTGGCATCGACAGCGTAGAACTCGAAATACCGGGCGCACTTCTCCAAGTCGTCAGGGGTCAGTCCAGCCATGAAGCGGTCACGACTCCAAAGCTCCTTCAGCCGCTTGACCGGCGCCGGACGCGCCAGCTTGCGCGCGCCAGTGGCCTTGGCGCGCTCGGCCCAGTGCACGACAGGTACTGACGCATCGTCTACGTCCTGGAATCCCGTGGTGAAGAACTGGGATTCCGCGCCTTCGTCCGCGTTTTGCTCGACGGCCTTACTCCTGCGCAGCATCTCGAAGACTTTTTTCATGGTGGTCGGTTGCGAACGACGGGCCCGAATCAACGTGGGCGCTGGTGGGTTGGGAAATGGTGCAAGCTTGCTGGTGGGAGAGAAATCACGCGCCGGGGAAATTCTCAGGCTGCTTGGCCTTCGCGCGGGCCTCCGTTGCCGAAATGGCATTACGGCGCACCAGGTCGGCGAGGTTTTGATCCAGCGTTTGCATCCCGTGAGCTTGGCTCGTCTGGATCATGGAGTACATCTGGGCAACCTTGTTCTCGCGAATGAGGTTGCGGATGGCGGGTGTGCCAATCATGATCTCGTGTGCCGCAACGCGACCGGAGCCGTCCTTGACCTTGCAAAGGGTCTGCGAGACTACGGCCACCAACGCTTCCGACAGCATGGCGCGCACCATGTCCTTCTCTGCTGCGGGGAACACATCGATGATGCGATCGATGGTCTTGGGCGCTGAGGATGTGTGCAGCGTGGCGAACACGAGATGCCCGGTTTCCGAAGCAGTTAGCGCCAAGCGTATGGTTTCCAAGTCGCGCATCTCGCCCACCAAGATGGAGTCAGGGTCTTCACGCAAGGCCGAGCGCAACGCGTTGGAAAAACTCAGGGTGTGGGGACCAACCTCACGCTGGTTGATGAGGCATTTCTTGGATTCATGCACGAACTCAATTGGGTCCTCGATCGTCAGAATGTGTGCGTACTCATTCTCATTGAGGTGATTGACCATGGCTGCGAGGGTGGTCGACTTGCCCGAGCCGGTGGGGCCGGTCACAAGAACGAGACCGCGAGGTTTCAAGGCTAGGTCACCGAAGATCTTCGGGGCGTTGAGGTCTTCCAGTGTCAGGATCTTGCTCGGAATGGTCCGGAACACCGCACCAGCCCCGCGATTTTGATTGAAGGCATTGACGCGGAAGCGCGCCAGGCCCGGGATTTCGAACGAAAAATCAACCTCGAAATATTCCTCGAAATGTTTGCGTTGCACGTCGCTCATGATGTCGTACACCATCGCATGCACGGTTTTGTGCTCGAGCGGTTCAACGTTGATCCGGCGTACGTCTCCATGCACCCGGATCATCGGCGGCAGTCCGGCCGACAGATGCAAATCCGACGCGTTGTTTTTCACGCTGAAAGCCAGCAGTTGCGTGATGTCCACTGCAATCCCCCAAGATTGGCAATTTCCTTATAGTACGGGCCAGCCTGCCTCCTCACCGAAGGTTTGTCCCATCGCATGGTGCCGCGTGTTGTTTCCACGGAACGATCAAAGCTTTGCTCACTTGCCCGGCCCGCCCATGACCCAATCCACACCAGCCAACCGTCTGCGTGATGTGCGCAGTCGCATCGCCCGCGCGGCCGCGATTGCCGGGCGGGATCCGGCCTCGATATGCCTCCTGGCGGTTTCGAAAACATTTTCGGCCGATGCCGTGGCCGAACTCGCCACCTGCGGGCACCTTGACTTCGGCGAGAACTACGTCCAGGAGGGCGTGGGCAAAATTGCAGCCCTTCGCAGCACGCATCCGCGGCTTCGCTGGCATTTCATCGGCCCGCTGCAGAGCAACAAGACGCGGGAGGTGGCGACACAGTTTGATTGGGTGCACAGTGTGGACCGCCTGCACGTTGCTCAGCGCCTTTCGGATCAGCGTCCAGCTGAGCGCGACGGTCATGCGCTTGCGCCGCTGCAGATTTGCCTGCAGGTTAACGTCAGCGGCGAGGCCAGCAAGAGTGGTGTGTCACCGCAGGCCTTGGATGACTTGTCCAGGGCCGTGGCTGCGCTGCCAAACCTTCGCCTGCGCGGGCTGATGTGCATCCCGGCTCCCAACGAGGACCTTCAGGCGCAACGCGCGCCCTTCGCACGCTTGCACTCGCTGATGGAGGCGCTTAACCGGCAGGGCTTCGCCCTCGACACCCTGTCCATGGGCATGAGCGCCGATCTGGAGGCTGCCGTGCTCGAGGGCGCGACCATCGTGCGCGTCGGTACAGCCCTATTCGGCGCACGCAGCAGGGCAGTGGGGAGGGGGCCGACGTGAGGGTGCGACATGCCCTTCAGGGGGCGCGGATTTCCACTTGATACGCTGGACACCCCTCTCAGGTTGACCTTTCGACGCGATTTGGAGCATGCGTAGGTTCGCCAGGAATGCCAAAATGTGCACCGTGCCCTTCGCCTCGATGGTTGCCGCGACCCTGCGTATCGCGTGCTTGTCGCCTGCGTTCGCTGACTGCACGCGGCGGCCGAGCTTGTGGAAGTACGGCGCACGTAGCTGCACCGACGGATTCCGGCCAGCGGACCTTGCGCGAATCCTGCGCAGCGAACCGCCGAAGTTGACTGCTGAAACCGAGGCGAGGCCCGGACAAAAAGGCCTGAGAGCCTGTGAACGTTTCAACTTTCGCGATGAACTCAACGCATCGAGACACC
>JABBOE010000110.1 GCA_019351955.1 Pseudomonadota bacterium | reverse complement strand
GTCAGGTCCAACAGGCTGGCTTTGTTGTCCTCAAGTCCCCCACCGTCCCGTCGATGCTGGTGGAGACCGCGTTCATCAGTAACCCGGAAGAGGAAGCCCGCCTCCAAACCCCAGCCTATCGCAAGCAGGTGGCCCGCGCGATTTTTGAAGGCATCCGTGCATACCTCACCACCAATCCTCCGCTGGCCAGACGCCGAACCTTGGTGTGACCCCTGCCTCGATCGGTGATCACGAGACCGTGCCTGCAGGCCTCGGGCCATTCGCACAATATTCAGCATAACCGCGCTGAGCGACAGAAAGTGAGCAGGGCATGCATTTCTCCTGGTATGCACCGCATCATTGCAATGGCTGCCGAACTTGGCGCCGAGTACTTCGAGTTGGCCAATTCGCAGTGCGACTCTTGGGCCCATGGGAATCGAACACACCTATTGCCTTCCAAGGAGCAGCTGGCACGCGCCGAATCGGTTACGCGGGCGGGCATGGTGCGAACGGCTAGGGAATCGGGTGAGGATTTTTTTCGTAATCCCCGACTATTACGAAGGTCGCCCGAAGAAATGCATGAACGGCTGGGCTAACGCCCTCCTGACCGTCACGCCGGACGGCGCCGCGCTGCCTTGTCACATGGCGCGCATGTTGCCCGGGCTAACCTTTCCCAATGTGTCCGAAGCTTCACTGGGCGATATCTGGTATGGCTCGGACACCGCTTTAACCGCTACCTCGGCACGCGTTGGATGAAAGAGCCCTGTCAGAGCTGCGCCGAAAAGGAAAAGGACTTGGGTGGCTGCCGCTGTCAGGCCTATACGCTTGCAAGCGATGCTGCCGCGGCTGATCCCATCTGCAGCAAATCGAGGCACCACGCAGCGATCGAGGCTGCCGTTGCACACGCGCAAGACGGCTCGCCGACTGCGCAAAGCCCATCGTGTTTCGCACCCCAACGGAATCGCGTAAACGAAGCCGCCCCTTTTAGGCTTGGCGCGGATCAATGCCTGCGCTAGCCACCGCAGGGCCTGGGCTGAAGTCAACATCTCCGTCCGCCCGAACATACTCCCCGCTGTCGTGGGGCACGCTGCTTACGGGAGTCGAACTCCTGGCGCATCCGCTTCGCCACCAGACCACCAGCTTGGGTCAACACGGGATCGCATCTTCAGGCTGAAGCCCGCGCAATGCGCGCCCGCTTGGCTTTCCACCAGCCTAAGATCACCGGCAGGAGGGATAGCACAACGATGCCGAGCGTGAGAGCGCCAAGATTGTGCTTGATCCAAGGAATATTGCCGAACATATAGCCCGCAAATATCAAAGAACCGACCCACAATCCACCGCCGGCAATGTTGTAGGCAAGAAATTTCGGATATGACATTTCCGCGATCCCGGCCACGAAAGGCACGAAGGTCCGGATGAAAGGGATGAAACGTGCGGCTACCACCGTAACGCCGCCGTACTGCTCGTAAAACGCGTGTGCGCGATCGAACGCGCGGCGGTTGAACCAGCGGCTGTCTTGCCAAGCGAACACCCTGTGTCCTAAACCCGAGCCAACGCTGTAGTTAACAGAGTCACCCAGCACTGCGGCGAGCCATAACAGCGCTAGAGACACAGGCAAACTGAGACTGCCCGAAGCGCAAAAAGCGCCAACGATGAACAGCATCGAATCGCCCGGGAGGAAGGGCATCACCACAAGGCCCGTTTCAATGAACACGATCGTGAAAAGCATGCCGTACACCCAAGCCCCGTAGGCGTGGATGAACTGTGCAAGCTGCGCGTCGAAGTGCAGAAACAGATTGAGGAAGGTCAAAGGGTCCATGGGTGGGGCGGGACTGCAAGCAGGCGCGCATTAGGCTGCTGCCTGAGCTTGCTGAAGCAGTGCTTAGCCGTAGCGATTGATCGGCACAAAAGCAGCGCCAATGCTCGCGCAAGGCGCGCGAGAGGTGCTGAGTATACTAAGCTGATGATGCTGTCTCCTGCCGAAGTCCCCCTCGCGCACGCGGATTCGACCTTACCTGCGCTTCAGCCCCGGGCACCGATCCGCGCCCTGCCCGACACGCTCATTTCCCAAATTGCCGCGGGCGAGGTGGTGGAGCGGCCTGCCTCGGCCTTGCGCGAACTACTAGACAACGCGCTCGATGCAGGCAGCCAGCGCGTTACCGTGCGCATCGTGCAAGGCGGGCTCGAACTGTTAAGCGTGGAAGACAATGGCTGCGGCATTCCGTCTGAGGAACTGCCGTTGGCCTTGGCACGTCATGCCACGAGCAAGATCAGGAGCATTGCCGATTTGGAGCAGTCGCAAAGCCTGGGGTTTCGCGGCGAAGCTCTCGCAGCGATGGCAGCAGTGGCCGAGGTCGATATTGTCAGCCGCAGGCATGGCCAGGAGGGTGCACGGATCACAGCATCCTGGGGACGCGTTGGGGCGGTAGCGCCAGCGGCTGCCGCGCCTGGCACGGCGGTGACCATCAAGCGACTCTTTTACGACATTCCGGCGCGGCGCCAGTTCCTCAAATCTGCCGCGACCGAAGCCGGGTGGTGTGTCGAAGTGTTCAAACGAGCTGCGATCGCCCATCCGCACGTGGCATTCAGCCTATGGCAGGACGGCACCCTGCGCCTCCAGTTCGCGTCGGAATCTGACACGCTCGGTGTGCGACGTTTGGCCGATGTTCTTGGTAAGTCCTTTGCGCAGGATGCCCTTGTAGTCAGCGCTCGCGTTGGCCCTCTGGCTGTGCGCGGATTGGTCTGTCGCCCCACCGCAGCGCGGGCGCGGTCCGAGACGCAGCTAACGTTCGTCAACCGCCGTTGGGTGCGGGACCGCATGCTTGCCCACAGCGTGCGTGCCGCCTACGCCGATGTGCTGCACGGTGCTCTGCAACCGCAGTATTCGATTTTGCTTGAACTTCCGCCCGAGCGCGTGGACGTCAACGTGCATCCGGCCAAGAGCGAGGTCCGCTTTCGGGAGTCTCAAGCGGTGCACCGCGCGGTATTCCAAGCGGTCCAGCAAGCGCTGGCTCCGGCACTTGCTGGACGCAGCGAGCCCTCGAGCGATAGCGAACAGGCAGGGTCCGCGTCGCGGCAATCTGGGTGGCGGGGTGCAATGACCAAGGCACCGACGAGCGGAACAGGCCCCGGGACGCTGCCTCTCGCAAACGTGATGCAAGCGTACGCACCGGTTCGCTCCGGGTTGGGCATGCCGACGGGCAACGACAATGCTCCCAGCCTCTGGTCGAGTGATGCACCGTTTCACCAACTAGGACACCCGCTGGGGCAGGCTATTGCCCAGTTGCATGGGGTCTACATCCTGGCCCAAAACGCAGCAGGTCTGATCATCGTGGACATGCACGCTGCACACGAGCGTATTGTCTATGAGCGACTCAAGGCCGCTTGGAGCGGGCGCGATCTTCCCGCTCAGCCCTTGCTGATCCCGGCGAGCTTCACGGCGAGCCCGCTGGAGATGGGCGCAGCCGAAGATCACGCCGAGCTGATTGCGGCGATCGGCCTCGACATCGCGCCCAGCGGCCCTGGAAGCTTGGCCGTGCGTGCCTTGCCGGCCCCCTTGCTGCATGGTGACGCAATCAAACTCGCTCGCGCAGTGCTAGCCGAATTGGCGACGTTTGGTAGCAGCCAAGCATTGGAGCAACGCCGCAATGCCCTTCTCTCCACCATGGCTTGCCATGGTGCTGTACGTGCCAATCGGGCGCTCACTCTTGCCGAGATGAACGTCCTTTTGCGCGACATGGAGGCCACCGAGCGCTCCGACCAGTGCAATCATGGCCGCCCAACCTGGCGGCAGGTGAGTCTGGGGGAACTTGACGCACTCTTCCTGCGCGGGCGCTGATCCAATCACAGGCAGTGCATGGGAGAGCCGCCAAAACGGGTATGGGTTATCACCGGTCCCACAGCCTCGGGCAAAACCGCTGCTGCGCTCGAGCTGGCAGCACACAGGCCCATTGAGATCATCAGCATGGATTCGGCGCTGGTTTATCGAGGCATGGACATTGGCACCGCCAAGCCGACCGAAGCCGAGCGCGCCCGAGTGCCCCATCACTTGATTGATATCCGCGACCCCGCAGAAAGCTACAGCGCGGCCGTCTTCGCAACGAGCACCCTGGAGCTGATCCGGGCCATCCGCGCTCGTGGCCGCGAGCCGCTTCTTGTTGGCGGCACCTTGCTCTACCTGAAGGCACTACAGGACGGGTTGAATGAACTGCCACATGCAGACCCAATGCTGCGCGCCGAGTTGGAAGCCCGTGCGCAAGCACGTGGCTGGCCTGCGCTGTACGCCGAGCTCACGCGAGTCGACCCACACACGGCCGCGCGCCTAAAGCCGGGTGACTCGCAGCGCATCCAGCGCGCGCTTGAAGTCTGGCACCTGACCGGGATTCCCTTGTCGGAGCATTTCCGCAAAGCGCGCATCGGGCACGGCCTGCCACTACGCGTGCTGGCACTGGAACCATCCAACCGCGCGGAGTTGCATGGGCGCATTGCCCGGCGCTTTGCGGCGATGATGGAGTCGGGCTTCCTGGATGAGGTGCGCGCCCTGCGCCAGCGCAGAGACCTGCACCACGAACTTCCGTCGATGCGTGCTGTGGGTTACCGGCAAGCTTGGGCCTATCTGGCGGGAACGTGCGACTACACCACGTTCACCGCCCAGGCGGTCGCCGCCACACGGCAACTGGCCAAGCGGCAGCTTACCTGGCTGCGCGGCATGCCCGAGCGCGTGTCGTCGACAGTTCCCAGCCCGAGGCTACGCAGCAGGCAGTCATGCACCTGCTGCGTGACTAGGTCGTTTCGGCCAGACATGGGGACTGGCCTTTGCCTGGGAGGACGGCTGGTAAGAAACCAAAGCAAGCCCGGACTAAATCCCAGCATTGCAAAGAACACTTCAGCCGCGGCAGGTTGTGCCTTTTCGGGCTTCTGGCAACTGCGCCGACAAGTCAGGGCCTTTAGCGCCAGCGCGGCTCAGCGCTCCAGGCAATCCCACGTCCGATACCCAATGGACTTGCATGCGCCAAGCGCGCCCAGTCGGGCGATGGGCGAGAGGCATGGTAGGCACAACCATTTCGTGTGATTTCAAACCCTCGCAAGTGGACTCAGCGGCTTCGCCTATGCAGCAATCGGGGTGGCACGCTTTCGCGGGCATGGGTAGGACACTGTGTCGTCACAGCGCCAAGCAGGCAAAGCCATGGATCGGCAAAAGCGCGGGATGGAAACCGCTCCCGACCTCCTTACACCTCGATTGGCTGATGAGTCTGGCCGCGCTCACGTAGAAAGACGCCAAGAGCGTGGGCCGTGTGCCCCACACTTCCGGCTTCGCTGTATTCAGCGGGCGGACCCTGCCGGACCAAAGCACCTCCACCCGAACCTCCCTCAGGGCCAAGATCGACGATCCAATCGCTTGACGCCATCACGTCCAGGTTGTGCTCGACCACCACCACTGTGTGACCAGCCTCAGCGAGGCGCAGCAGCACACGGATCAGCTTCTCCACGTCAGCCATATGAAGGCCCACGGTGGGCTCATCCAGCACATATAAAGTAGGCCGGGTAGCGGCGGTCGCCAGTTCGGTGACGAGTTTCAACCGCTGAGCCTCGCCGCCCGAGAGCTGGGGACTGGGTTGGCCCAGACGAAGGTAACCCAACCCGACATCCTTGAGAAGTTGCAGTGGGCGGGTGATACGCGGGTGCGCGGCGAAAAAATCGAGGGCTCCGTCCACGCTCAAATTTAGCACCTCGCCCGCCGAGAGTCCTCGCAGTTTCACGCTCAAAGACTCGGTGTTGAAGCGCAGCCCGCCGCAATCGTCGCAAGGTTGAATCACGTCTGGCAGAAAGTTCATTTCCACTCGCACCGCTCCCTGCCCCTCGCAGCTCGGGCAGCGCCCCGGGCCCGTATTGAAAGAAAATCGCCCGGCATCGAAGCCGCGCACGCGCGCTTCCAGCGTGTCTGCGAACAAACGCCGGATCGCATCCCAGATGCCCACGTATGTGGCCGGGCAGGAGCGTGGCGTCTTGCCAATAGGCGTCTGATCCACCTCCAGAACGCGCTCTATCGACCCCATGCCCAAAAGGGACGTGCAGCCTACAGCATGACCTTCGCCGCCCAACATAGATTTGGCGCTGGCGAAGAGCACGCCACGCGCCAGGCTCGATTTCCCCGATCCCGAGACCCCGGTCACCACAGATAGTCTTCCAACCGGAAACCGCACATCAACGTTGCGCAGATTGTGCAGATGCGCTCCAAGCACATCCAAGGCATCGGTTTGAAGGCTCGTGACAGGCCGCGGCACCAGCGGGTGATGAAGCGGCTCGCGCAGATAGCGGGCCGTGACTGAGTCAGGGTGATGCATCAATTCCTCGAGCGTGCCTTGGGCAACCACACGACCGCCCTGGCTCCCTGCGCCGGGCCCAATGTCAAGAATGCTGTCTGCGCGGCGAATTGTGTCCTCGTCGTGTTCGACCACCACGAGAGTGTTGCCGCGCGCACGCAGATCATCCAGCGCGCTGAGCAGCCGCTGATTGTCACGCGGGTGAAGCCCGATGGTCGGCTCATCGAGCACGTAGGCAACGCCGCGCAGATTGCTTCCAAGTTGGGCGGCGAGACGAATGCGCTGTGCCTCTCCGCCTGAGAGCGTTGGTGCGGCCCGATCAAGCCCCAAATAGCCAAGGCCAACGCGCTGCAAAAACTGCAGGCGTGTTTGGATTTCCTCAAGCAAGTCACGCGCAATCGCCTGCTCGCGAGCGTCCAGCAGCAACTGATCCAGCCAGGCATGCGCTGCATCCACAGCCAAGGCCGATAGATCAGCGACGGACCGGTCGCGGAACCTTACGGCCAGCGACACGTGGTTAAGGCGCGATCCATGACACGTCCCGCAAGGCTGTGCCTCGTCCCGGTCCCTCCACGTACCCTCTTCGCCCGTCTGTTCGGCATCAAAGCCCGGTAGATGCGCTCCAGTGCCGAAACAGGTCGGACACCAGCCAGCTGAGGAGTTGTAGGAGAACTGGCGAGGGTCAAGCTCCGGGAAACTGCGCGCACACACCGGGCAGGCGCGGCGCGTACTGAATTGGCGCAGCTCCAAGCCAGCGTGGGCGCCGACGACGTCGCCGGCAGCCATTGCCACACGAAGCTTGGGGAGCGGCCATACCACTTGCACCATGCCCTTGCCGAGTTGAACGGCCTCGTGCACGAGCGCACGCAAGCCTGCCTCGTTCTCCGGCAGTACCGTCAACTCACCCAGCGGCAGAGAAATGTCGTGCTCACGGAAACGATCTGGCCGTGGCCAAGGGTCCGTGGGAAGAAACAGACCGTCCACCCACAAATGGCTGTGGCCGCGCTTGGAAGCCCATTGCGCGAGCTCGACATAGATCCCTTTGCGTTGCACCACGAGGGGCGCCATGATTCCCACCGTCTGCTCGCGAAGTTCGCGCAGCAATTGCCCAACGATCATCTCTTCGCTCTGCGGTGCAATGGGAACTTGGCAGTCAGGGCAATACTGCGTGCCGAGCTTTGCGTAGATCAAGCGGAGGAAGGGATGAATCTCGGTGAGCGTACCCACCGTGCTCTTGCGTCCCCCACGGCTGGTGCGCTGGGCGATCGCGACAGTGGGAGGAATGCCGAAGATGGCGTCGACATCCGGTCGCGGCGGCGGCTGCACAAACTGCCGTGCGTACGCGTTGATCGATTCCAGGTAGCGCCGCTGCCCTTCGCTAAACAGCACATCAAAGGCAAGGGAACTCTTCCCCGAACCGGATACACCGGTGATCACCGTCATGCTACCCCGCGGTAGATCCACGTCAATATTGCACAGGTTGTGTTCGCGCGCGTGGCGGATCGCGATAAACCCTTCGCGCGCTCGCCGCACTGCCTGCGCCAAATAGGCGCCCTGCTCCTCTTCAACGTGCTGAAGATCAAAGTCACCGGCGTCGCCTTGAACTCCGCCGGACATTTCCAATGCCTGCAGATCGTCCCGCTCTTGCGCTCGCACGACGGTTGAGTGAGTCACCTCCGGGGTGCGCATTGACATTGATCCTGCCCGGCTTCCCACTTGTAATCGGTAGGCCGCTAGGGCTCGCCCAGTGCTTGAGGCGGCGCACGACTCGACCGCATCTGGCGGGCCTGCAACCACAATTGTCCCGCCCGCATCGCCACCATCCGGGCCGAGGTCGATCACCCAGTCGCTTGCGGCAACCATATCCAGATTGTGCTCAATCAACACGACGCTGTGTCCAGCGTCGACGAGTTCGTGCAAAGCGCGCAGCAGCTTGGCAACGTCATCGAAATGCAAGCCCGTCGTCGGCTCGTCGAGCAAAAATAAACTGCCTTTGCGCGCACCGCGTCCTGCGGTCTTTCGGGCCTCGGCGAGAAACGCTGCAAGCTTGAGCCGTTGCGCCTCGCCGCCGGATAGCGTGGGCGTTGGTTGGCCCAGCCGCAGGTAATCCAACCCGACTGCGGACAACGCCTTCAACCCAAACTGCAGATCACGATCGCCGGTGAATGCACCCAGTGCTTCGGCAACAGTGAGTTCCAGTACATCGGCAACGCTCAGGCTACGGCCATCGGTGAGGTCGATCTTGACCTCAAGCACTTCTGCACGATAACGCCGACCATCACAATCCGCACAGCGCAGGTAAACGTCAGAAAGGAATTGCATCTCGACGTGCTCAAAGCCCGAGCCCCGACAGGTGGGGCACCGACCATCCCCGCTGTTGAAGCTGAAGGTTCCCGCCGTATAACCACGTCGCCTCGATTCGGGCAAAGCAGCGAAGCGCTTACGCAGGGCATCGAAAGCGCCCACAAAACTTACTGGGTTGGATCGTGCCGTCTTGCCCATGGATGACTGGTCCACCAACACGACATCTGCGACCTGCTCAGCACCCAGCAGACGGTCATGCGCGCCCGGCTCGGGCGCTGTCTTACCCAGCGCGCGCGCAAGAGCGGGGTAAAGCACATCGCCGACCAGCGTCGATTTTCCGCAGCCGGACACCCCCGTTACAACCACGAGTGCGCGCAATGGGAATTCTGCGGTGAGGGCACGCAGATTGTGCTCACGCACGCCTTCCAAAATGAGCCGGGGCACGGTGAGCCCCCCAGCGGCATCAACGCCGAGACGGCGCGGGGCGCGATCGGGCTGCACCCGTCGCTCGCCCCTGAGATAGGCACCAGTCAGCGTGGGCGCCCGCCGCAGACCCTCGAGGTCCCCTTCGTAAACCAGATCACCGCCGCGTTCACCCGCACCAGGGCCCAATTCCAGGAGGTGATCGGCAGCCAGCATGACCTGTGGGTCATGCTCGACGATCAGCAAGGAATTACCCGCTTCCTTTAAGCCAGTCAGGACGGTATTCAAGCGGTGAAGATCGCGCGGGTGCAGGCCGATGGATGGCTCGTCAAGCACGAATAAAGTCTGGGTGAGCGACGTACCCAGCCCAGTGGTGAGATTGATGCGCTGCACCTCGCCGCCTGAAAGCGTGCGAGACTGCCGATCAAGCGTGAGATAGCCTAGGCCTACGTCGAGCAGGTAGCGTAGGCGCGCGCGGATTTCGTCCAGTAGCAGCCGCGTGGCGGCGTCTGCTCCGAACTCGCTTTCCATTGCTGCGAAGAACGCATGGGCGCGTTCAACCGGCAGCTGCATCACGTCATGCAAACACAACCCGGGGGTCTGCCTGAGCACCGCGTCGGTCCAGCCGATGCCATGCGGCCGAAACCGCTGGCCGTCGCCTAGTGCCCTATCCGCCATCTCGCGATTGCCAACGCGCCAGAGCAGACCGTCGAGCTTGAGGCGCGCGCCCCCACAGGTCGGACAGGTGCTGCTACTGCGGTATTTCGAAAGCAGCACGCGCACATGCATCTTGTAGGTTCTGGTCTCCAGCCAGTCGAAGAACCGGCGAACCCCGTAGTACTGCTTTTCCCATTGACCCTTCCAGTGCGGGTCACCCTCAATTACCCAATGGCGTTCTGCCTCGGTCAGTTCGGCCCAGGATACATTGAGGCGCACACCAGCAGTTTGCGCGTATTGCTCCAAGTCCTTCTGTGCATCCTTGAAGCTGGCGGTTTGCCACGGCTTGACCGCTCCTTGCTTTAGGCTTTTGCGCGCATCCGGAATCACCAAACCCCAGTCCACCCCCAGCGTACGCCCAAAGCCGCGACAGGTTTCGCAGGCGCCTACGGGCGAGTTGAAACTGAACTGGCCGGGGCTCGGATCACGGTAAGCGATGTCGCAATGCGCGCAGTGCAGGTCGGAGGAGTAGCGCCAAGGGTGAGCACAACCGACAGCATCAGGCGCGCCAGGCTCGGCTAGTGTCCACACCGCTATCCGGCCCTGCCCCAAGCGTAGGCCCGCCTCCACTGCCTCCATCAGCCGCGCGCGCTCGACCGTACTGCTGCGGAAGCGGTCTTGGACGATTTGCAAGATCCGGCCTTCCCGATGCTGAATACGCGTGTAACCCTGCGCCGCCAGGCCCTGCAAAATCTCGTGCTCCGTCAACCCATCGGGGATCGGCACCGGAAAGGTGAGCGCCAAGCGTGGGTCGGCTGCGCCTGCGGCACGCTCGTATAGGTCGGCTGCGATGCTCGCCGGGCTATCGCGGCGCACTTCGTTGCCACACTGGCGGCAAAACAACCGGCTCGAGCGCGCGAACAGAAGTTTGAGATGATCGGCCAATTCAGTCATCGTCCCCACGGTTGACCGCGAAGTGCGTACCGGATTCGTCTGATCGATGGCGATGGCGGGCAGGATGCCCCGGATGCGGTCGACCCGCGGGCGATCCATGCGATCCAGGAATTGGCGCGCGTAAGGCGAGAAAGTCTCGACATAGCGCCTCTGCCCCTCAGCGTAGATGGTGTCGAACACCAGCGAACTCTTACCTGAGCCTGATACCCCCGTGACAACAACGATTTGCCCCGTGGGAATGTCCAGAGTGAGGTTTTTCAGATTATTCTGGCGCGCACCCTCGATGTGGATGGCGGGGGTTGGCGCGAGAGAGGAAATGGAATCGCGGGTCGTCATCACGTGACTATACGCAGACACCGAGTTCGTCTGCCGGTGCGGGGAATTGGCGGCGCTTACCCACTCGCTGCAACTGGCACCGGCTAGGATGGTGCATGGTTGTCTCCACATCGCCCCCCGCCATGGCCGCCACGCGCAATATCGGCCCGCTGCGACAGCTGCTGCCCTTTATACGTCCTTACCGCGGACGCGTTGCCTTGGCATTGCTGTTCCTTCTGCTGGCGGCCTGCAGCACGTTGAGCTTCCCGCTCGCCCTTCGTTGGCTGATCGACGGCGGGCTGACCAATCCGGCAAAGGTTGCCAGCGGCGGTGGGCTGGCTATCCACTTTGCCGGACTTTTTGGCTTGGCGCTGTTGCTTGGCGTGTTCTCCGCTGCGCGTTACTACATGGTCAGTTGGCTAGGCGAG
>JABBOE010000109.1 GCA_019351955.1 Pseudomonadota bacterium | reverse complement strand
CCGATCTCAATGCTGATCAACCCGCCGCGCGGCGTCTGCCGCCCAGACTCCTAGGACAAGGTGTGGCCACGGTGCGCTCCTGCGTTGCGCCGCCAGGCATGACCAAAGAGGACCCGACGGGGATGCGGGAGTGGGGGCGCCCGATACGCCCCCGTCAGAACTCCAGATGCAGGCGCACGCCCAGCACGGTACTCCCCGGGTTGCGTCCGCCTGGGTGCCAGATGCGCTGTAGGTCTGGCTGGATGAATACCGTGCGGCTGACCGCGTATGCGTAGTTCAGTTCAAGCACGGTTTCCGGATGCTTCTGCCCGGCCAGGATGGCATGGGCGATGCCCACGCTCGCGTTATCCGCTGGCCGGCTGGCGAAGGGCCGCTGCACGCGCAGCCCGGCGCCCAGGTAATACGGCACCGCATTCACCCGTCCATTGCTGGCCGCCAGCTGCACGAACGCGCCCAGCCGCGGACCTTGCGCGACGTCCCATCGATGTTCGCCCAGCGCGTAGACGCCCCCGGTGGACGGCCCCAGCAACGCGTCGTCCTGGCGCTCATGCCACACCCCGAGCTTGAGCACATCCTGAGCCTGGCCGTCGGCCAAGCGTCCCGAGCGCTTGGCCAGCTCCAACAGACTCAGGGCTCCGCTGCGCAGCGCTGTGCGCAACGCCGGAGGATTCGCCTGCCAAACCCCGGCCTGCGCCGACCAGCGGCCACCGAGTTCGGTGCCGGCCATCAGCCCGATTCCCGGTGTGGGAAACGTGGCGATATCGGCATTGGCCGTCAGCGTCGGGACCGGTCCAAATGAAGCATTTTGCAACTGGCCGGCGAGGCCGACGTTCGCAAAGTAGTAGTTCATGTCCATGATGCCCGCGCGCACGAAACTCGAGCCGATGTCCTGCTTGTAGGTGAGTTGATAGATGCGCAGGAAATTGGCGGCCCAGTCGTTGCTGGGAGTCTGCAGTGCGCTGGTCTGCGCAGGCAGGTTGCCGTTGGTTTTCAGCCCCATCGCGCTGAACTCAAACAAACCGTTGCCCCACAGCCCGGCCTGCGCCGTATCAAGCTTCCCACCCACCTGCAATAGCGTGTCGGAGGCAGCCTGTCGGCTCAGCCCCCCGGCGGTCACCGCCATGATCTCACTGTCCAGGTGTCCGGACAGAACCAGGCCATTTTTCGGCGCCCGGGCCAACGGCAGCGCAGGCGCGTTGAAGGGCGCAATCTGGAATTCACCGGGCTGATCAGCCGTGCCCGATCCTTGTGCTTCGGCCATCGCCGGAACATGCGCGAGCGCCGCCAGCGCCGCCACCTCAAGCAAGCGCAGGCAGCAGCGACGCATGACCGAGATGCCGTGTGCCATGCACCGTGCGAGCCTTGCAGCGGCGGCTTCCGGCCATGCAAATCAAGTTGAGTTGTCGCTGGCAGGCGGCCAACCCTGCCAGCTTGGAGCCAGATCGTGCGTAATGCCGAACTGGTCCAGCACGCGCCCAAGCGTGTGGTCGACCATCTCGTCCAGGGTTCGCGGACGTTGGTAAAAGGCCGGCACCGGGGGAAAGATGCTGCCGCCCATTTCGGCCACCAAGCTCATGTTGCGCAAGTGCGCCAGCGTGAGCGGCGCCTCACGTACCAGCAAAACCAGACGGCGGCGCTCCTTGAGGCAGACGTCAGCGGCCCGCGTCAGCAGATTGTCTGACAAGCCGTGGGCAATGGCGCCCAGCGAATTCATCGAACACGGGGCCACGACCATGCCACCGGTGGCAAATGATCCGCTGGCAATGCTTGCAGCCACGTCGCCAATGGGATGCACTGTGTCGGCCAGCCCTTCCACCGCCCTTCGGTCCAGGTCCAGCTCAGCCTTGACGCTCAGCCATCCCGCGCTGCTGACGACCAGATGCGTGTGCACGCCACCCCGTTCGCGCAGGTGTCGCAACAGGCGTACGCCGTAGATCGCGCCCGTGGCTCCGGTGATGCCGATAATGAGACGCACGCCAAGGCCCGCGAGCGCGATTCAGGCAGCGGCCTTGTCAAGCAGTTGCTTGAGTTCGCCGCTCTCGTACATCTCCATCATGATGTCCGAACCACCAACGAACTCGCCGTGGACGTAAAGCTGCGGGATCGTGGGCCAATTGGCGTAGTCCTTGATGCCTTGGCGGATCCCCTCATCCTCCAGCACGTTGACGCTGGCGTACTGATTCACGCCACAGGCCTTGAGGATCTGCGCCGCACGCCCCGAAAAGCCGCATTGGGGAAACTGTGGCGTGCCTTTCATGAACAGCACCACCTCGTTGGATTTGACAAGCTGGTCAATGCGCTGGATGACGTCGGACATGGGAGCCTCGAAATAAAGTGGACGCGGCCTCGGCCGCATGCTGTGAATTGTAGGTTTGCGGCAGCCCTCACGTGCCCGCGGGGACTCCCGCCGGTTGCAGCCCGGGCGAAATCGCTCTCGCGCCCAGGCCCCGCAGGGCACACGGCCTCAGCGGCTGTCGACCGCTCGCTGACCGAATGTCATACGCGGGATGCCGGCCAGATCGGGCTGCGTGCCCACTGCGGTCAGCCCGGCTGCGCGCAGCATCGCTTGCACCGCCTGCGCCTGGTCGTAGCCGTGCTCGATGGCCAACCATCCACCCTCGGCCAGATGCGCTGGCGCGGCGGCAGCGATGCGTCGGATGTCAGCCAAACCGTCGCTGTCCGCAGCTCCAACGAGTGCCAGCTGCGGCTCATGCTGCAGCATGTCCAGATGCACATCGCCCTTTGCCACGTACGGCGGATTGCTCAGGATGATGTCAAAACGTGGCGGATGCGTCGGCAAGGCGGCGAACCAATCGCCAAAGAGCAGACGCGGCGCACCGCCTGCTCGATGCGGCGACAGCAGCGCCCGCGCGTTTTGCGCGGCAACCGCCAGTGCATCCCTGCTCGCATCAACCGCCCAAACCTCAGCATGCGCCCGCTCGTGCGCCACAGCCAATGCGATGGCACCGCTGCCGGTGCCGAGGTCAAGAATGCGTGCGCAGCCTTGCGGCGCGATGTGCTGAAGCGCAAACTCCACCAACAGCTCGGTTTCCGGGCGTGGCACCAGCACCGCCGGGCTCACCGCGAAGCGCAGCCCGAAGAACTCGCGCCACCCCAGGACATAGGCCAGAGGCTCGCCCGCATGGAGCCGAAGCGCCGCTTCCTGCAAGCGCGCTGCAACGTCGGCAGCCAGCAACGTATCGGGGTGCGCCAGGACGGCGGCGTGCGACAGTCCTGCCACATCACGCAGCAAAGCCAGCGCCTCAACGCGCTGCAGCGCGCAGCAGGCCATCCACTGCGCAGCGGTCATCGGAAAGGGCACCTTCTCATCGTCGCAACCCGCTCAGGCTTGCCGACACGCCGGACGCGACGCATCATCCGCCGCACGGCGCGCGACGGTTTCCCAATTCCTCGCGCATGCAACGGGCTTCACGTCTCCCCCAGCGCCGTCAGCAACTCGGCCTGATGCTCCGCGTGCAGCGCATCAAGCAACTCGTCGAGGTCTCCATTCAAAATGGCATCGATCTTGTAGAGCGTGAGGTTGATGCGGTGATCCGTCACGCGACCCTGCGGGACGTTGTACGTCCGAATACGGTCAGAACGGTCACCGCTGCCCACAAGGCTTTTGCGGTGTGCTGCCTCGCGCTGCTGCGCCTCCTGTCGTTGACGCTGCTCAAGCCGCGCGGCCAGCACGGTCAGGGCCTGGGCCTTGTTGCGATGTTGCGAACGGTCGTCCTGACACTCCACCACGAGCCCCGTGGGCAGGTGCGTGATGCGCACGGCCGAATCGGTCTTGTTGATGTGCTGGCCGCCAGCGCCAGAGGACCGAAAGGTGTCAATGCGCAGTTCGGCCGGGTTGATCGCAACGGCCGTCTGCGCGTCCGGCTCGGGCATGACTGCGACGGTCGCCGCACTGGTGTGGATGCGGCCCTGTGATTCCGTGGCTGGAACACGCTGGACACGGTGCCCACCGGACTCGAACTTGAGCCGCCCGTACACACTGTCACCGCTGACGCGAACAATGGCCTCCTTCACCCCTCCGAGGTCACTGTCCGAATGGCTCACCACCTCGGTGCGCCAACCCCGGCGTTCGGCGTACCGGGTGTACATCCGCAGCAAGTCGGCTGCGAACAGCGCCGATTCCTCACCGCCGGTGCCGGCGCGCACCTCGACGAAAGCGGGCTTGCGGTCATCGGGATCGCGTGGCAGGAGGGCGCGCTGCAACTCGCCCTCAAGCGCTTCGATGCGCGCATGCGTGGCCTGCACCTCGTCCTGCGCCAGGGCACGCATTTCGGGGTCCGCGAGCAGCGCCTGCGCGCCTGCCTGATCGTCTTCGGCGTGGCGCAACTGCGCATAGAGCTGCGCCACGGGGGCCAGTTCAGCGCGCTCACTTCCGAGCGCGCGCAAGCGCCCGGGATCGGCTGCAGCATCGGGAGCTCCCAGCAGGGCGTCGATCTCGTCCAAGCGGCGCAGCATGGCGTCGAGCTTGTCACGAAGTGATGGTTTCATGGAATGGCACGCAGGCGTACATGTGCGGGCAGCGCGGGTGAGGCGCCCGCCCGTGCTGCCCGCATCTGCTAGCTGTTGTTGGAGTCGCCGCCGCAGCCCGTCGAGCCGCGATGGGGTGTGAGAAACAAGCGCTGCACGGCGCGCGTCACCTGTTCACGGTGCGCCGGGTCCGTGTGGTGCATGGCGGCGAACGCGTTATGCAGGAACTTTTGCGACAGGTTGCGTGCCAGCATGTCCATCACCAGATCCGGTGATTCGCCCCGCGCCAGGAGCTTGCGCGCGCGCTCCAGTTCGGCCCCTTGCCAGTGCCTGCTTTGCTCCTGCAACTGCAAGATGAGCGGTACCTGTTCGCGGTTGTCCATCCACTGCAGAAAACCCTGCACACGCGTCTCGATGATGGCCTCGGCCTGCTCGACCGCGGCCTGACGCTTTTCCGTGTTTGTACGGACCAGTTGCGTGAGGTCATCCACCGAGTAGAGATACACGTCGGGGAGTTTGGCCACCTCGGCCTCAATATCGCGCGGCACGGCCAAGTCCACCATCACGACGGGCTTGTGGCGACGTTGCTTGATCATCCGCTCCGCAGCCCCCAGACCGATGAGCGGCAAGGTGCTGGCGGTGGAGGTAACGACCACGTCAAACTCAGCCAGTCGCTGGGGCACATCCGCCAGGCGCATGGCCTCGGCTCCAAACTGCTGGGCCAGGCGCGCGCCGCGCTCAAGTGTGCGATTGGCAATGGCCATATGGCGTGGGCGACGCGACGAAAAATGCGTTGCGACGAGCTCAATCATCTCGCCCGCGCCAATGAACAGGATGCGGCAGTCGGCGAGGTCCTCGAACACGGTCTCAGCAAGCTTCACACTGGCGGCAGCCATGCTTACCGAGTGCGCACCGATTTCCGTCGTGCTGCGCACCTCCTTGGCCACCGCAAATGTGCGCTGGAACATCTGACCCAGCGTGCTCCCCAGCGTCCCGGTGTCGGAGGCCGCACGCACGGCATCCTTCATCTGGCCCAGGATCTGCGGCTCGCCCAGGACCATGGAATCCAGGCCGCTGGCCACACGAAACGCATGCCGCACCGTACCGTCCTGCACCAGGCGGTAGCTATGCTCGTACAGATCCCCCTCGCTCAGGGCGCGCGACTGGGCCAGCCAGTGCACCAGCGCCTCGCGCGGATCGTTGTCGGAGGCGCAGTAGATTTCCGTTCGGTTGCAGGTGGAAAGAATGGCCGCCTCAACCGCGCCCTCGCCACCCGGCACGCCTGTTCGATGCGCCAGAAGCGTGTCGCGCAGCGTGCGCAATGCGTCCTTCAGGCCTTCAGCTGAAAATGCCAGACGCTCGCGCACATCGAGTGGCGCGGTCTGATGGTTGACTCCGACGGCGGCTAATAACATGATGGAACTGCTATTTTACGGACGCCGGCCGCTTTTGGCGGCTGATGCAGATCAATCCACCTTGCGATACGGGACCCGGTGGCTGAAAACGCCGCACACCGCGACAATGCCCCAGCTACTCCCTCATCGTGGCGCGACTTCCATTTTCGGGCGGGTTTCAGATCGTGGATCGGCGACATTTCGACTTCCATGCACCTGCTGACGCACATCAACTACTTTCGAATGCAAACCCCATGCTGAGCCTTTTGTTGTCATGGCTGGCCTCGACCAGCGTCATGCCAATCGCGGTGGGCGGTGCGATCGGCGCCGTTGGCAAACGCGTTCTGCGTCCCTGCCGCGGGCGGCTTTTGCACCAAGTCCTGTGGGGCGCGGCTACGGCACTCATCGTGCATCTGGCGCTTGTCGGCAGCGGCGCCCTGCGCGAAGGCGCCATGCTGGATTATGGCGCCGTCATGGCCAGCGCCATTGGCGCCTGCGTGCTGGCCTGCCGCCTCGGCTGACCGACATCAGGCGGCGACGCTGCGCCAGCGTAGCCGCACCAGCCCTTCGGCCAGATACACGAATATGCCAACCCAAACCAGCCCGAAGCCGATCGCCTTGTCGACGCCAAAGGGCTCGTGATAGAGCCAGACCCCCAGTCCAAGCAGGACCGTGGGCGTGAGGTATTGCAGAATCCCCAGTAACGAGAAGGTGATGCGCCTCGCTCCGGCGGCAAAAAGCAGCAGGGGTATCGTGGTCACGGGCCCAGCGGCGATCAGCAGCCAGCGCAGGCTCCAGTTGCCCGTGGCAAACACATTGGCGCCGTGCGCGCCCTCCCAGGCCAGGTAGACCAACGCCAGGGGGAAAAGGACTGCCGTTTCGACTGCGAGCCCCTCAAGCGACCCCAGTGGCGCTGTCTTGCGCAACAGGCTGTACCCGGCAAAAGTGACCGCCAGGGAAAGGGCAATCCATGGCACGTGCCCGACCTCAGTGGTCATCCAGGCCACACCGCAAGCGGCGATCGCCACTGCCACCCACTGCGCCGGGCGCAAACGCTCATGCAGAAGGACCGTGCCCAGAGCGACGTTCATGAGCGGATTGATGTAGTAGCCCAGGCTCGCCTCGACCACATGGTCATGGTTCACCGCCCAGATATAGGTGCCCCAGTTGCAGGCAAGCAGCAACGCACTGCCGGCAAAGCGCGCGAGCACGGCCGGTTGCTCGCGCAGCAATCGCATCCAAGTCCAGCGCCTGCGCACGAGCAAAATACCCAAAACCAGCAAAAGGGACCATACCATCCGGTGCGCCAGGATCTGCATCGCGGGCACGGCATGCAGAAGCTTGAAATACAGCGGAAACAGGCCCCACAATGTGTAGGCGCCCAGGGCGTAAGCAACGCCTGGATTCATGATTGTCAGTCGCAAGGTGAACGCAACCTCGCATCGTACGCGGCGGGAGCAAAATGTGCCGAAGTCGCGCACGATCCCTAACGCAGCGGCCCCCTGTTTTGATGGAAGACGAAGTCGGACTGGGGATGCCGCACGCCCCCCAGGTGCACACGACCATGCACGCCGCTGCAAGGCGGGCTTCCCAGGTCTTTGGCGCCGATAGACCGAGCCTGCCGATGTTGGGCGACGCGCGCCGGTTTCCGGAAGCCGCGCGCACTTGACGCACGCGACGTCAAGGTCATTGCAAAGTACGGCGTGAGGATGATTCGCACGGGGCGGTTCCGACTGGGGACCCGCAGGCGCTCGAAGATCAACGTTGGGGCGGCGCGCTTCGAATCGGCTTCTTCCCCACCTTTGGCCCAGTGCCACCGATTGCACGGGAACGGCTGAGATTTCTAGGGCAGCCAGGCGTGGCATTGCGCCGCGCCTGGGTCGCTTCGGTAGGTTTCTGCTGCTGGCTGCGTGACTGCACCACGCACGTTACACGCAATCCGGGGGTGTCTCGCCCCGGACTAAACGTTAAAGAGGAAGTTCAGAACGTCGCCATCTTTGACAACGTAGTCCTTTCCTTCGGCGCGCATCTTGCCAGCATCCTTGGCACCCTGCTCGCCACCGTACTTGATGAAATCGTCGAAGGCAATGGTCTGGGCGCGGATGAAACCGCGCTCGAAGTCGGTGTGGATCACTCCAGCAGCCTGCGGCGCAGTGGCACCGATGGGAATCGTCCAGGCGCGCACTTCCTTCACCCCCGCGGTGAAGTAGGTCTGAAGCCCAAGCAACTTGTAGCCGGCGCGGATCAGCCGATTCAGCCCCGGCTCATCCTGGCCAAGCTCGGCCAAGAACTCCCGCTTCTCCTCGGGCGTCATTCCCGCCATCTCGCTTTCCAGCTTGGCGCAGATGGCGACCACCGGCGCGCCCTCGCGAGCCGCGTATTCCCGCAGGTGGTCAAGGTGCGGGTTATGCTCGAAACCGTCCTCCATCACGTTGCCGACGAACATCGCCGGCTTGGCCGTGATCAGGCACAGCGGCTTGATCAGGGCCAGTTCGTCCTCCGACAGCCCCATGGCACGCACGGGCCGCGCTTCGTTCAACGCCTTCTCGCAGCGCTGCAGCACTTCGGCCGTTTTCAGCGCCTCCTTGTCGCCCGCCCGGCCCTGCTTGTTCATGCGCACCAGCGCCTTTTCGACGGTGCCAAGATCGGCCAGGCAGAGTTCCGTCTGGATCACGCCAATATCGGCCAGCGGGTCGACGCGCCCCGCTACGTGCACCACGTTTTCGTCGTCGAAACAACGCACTACATTGACGATGGCATCGGTCTCGCGAATGTGGGCAAGGAACTGGTTGCCAAGCCCCTCGCCTTGGGAGGCGCCAGCGACCAGGCCGGCGATGTCGACAAACTCGACCACGGCCGGCACCACGCGCTGCGGCTTGACGATGTCGGCAAGCCTCTGCATGCGCGGATCGGGCACTTCGACGATGCCAACATTCGGCTCGATGGTGCAGAAGGGATAATTCTCGGCCGGGATGGCACTTTGGGTCAGCGCGTTGAAAAGGGTGGACTTGCCCACGTTGGGCAGGCCCACAATGCCGCATTTGAGGCTCATGAAAATTCCTTGGAGATCAACCCTCTATGCACCATCGAGCCGAATGTCGGCATCGTGGACGCGTCCGGTCAGTGCCGGGCAAGGGGGCGTGAGTGGAGCGAAGCCAAACCAGGCCGCACAGCACGTTTGCGCCACTTTTGTCCTGGTTTTGTCCTGAAAAACTGATGCCGATTGTAATGTTGAGCGAAGCGTTGCTCAGTCGCAGCACGGCTGTGGATGGGCGCATCCTGCGCGACCGGATCCTGCGCGGATTTTGTATCCGTCTCCATGCACGCAAGAGGACTTTTCTCGTGGCGACAAGCGTCAAGGGCCGGCAGTTCCGCATGCTGTTGGGTGACCGGCCGCTGTTGAGCGTGGAAGAAGCGCGCTCGCATGCGCACGAGTTGTTGCGGATGTGTCGCAATGGTTCGCATCAAAGTTTGTCGTATTTTTTGTTGGAGCCGTAAGCCCTGCCGATGGGGTATTTCTCGGCATTGAGCTTGAGCTTTTGAGATGCCGCCCGATTCAAGTCAACCCCGAGAACATCCGCTAACCGAACGAGGTAGAGCAGCACATCCGCAAGCTCCTGCTCGACCTTGATCGCTTTAGCGGGGTCCTCGCAAGCGTTGCGGGATTCGTCTTCGGTCATCCACTGAAACAGCTCCGTCAGTTCGCCAAGCTCGCCGGTGAGCGCCATCACGAGGTTCTTTGGGGAATGGAACTGTTCCCAGTTGCGATCAACGGCGAATGCCTCGAGCTTTGCGGCAAGCCCGCGAGCATCGATGAGCGGGGCATCCTCCTCGGAGGAGTTTCGTTCTGGCATGTGAATGTCCGTTGATCACGATGGATTCATTATGTGCCAACGCCCTTACGCCTGACTGCAGGCGAACGCTTGAGACGGCTTTCCGCCGACGAACAAAAAAGGGACCATCCGATGATGGTCTGGCGCGCCGGCAAAAACTGCTGAGCGTGCACGATCCGTTCTGGTCTTGCCCCGTAAGCTGGCCGTCAAACCATCACGGGCTCACTCGACCTTCGCGGGCCCGAGCGACTGCAGTCTTGAGTGTGGCGTGTGGCAGGCGCTCCAGCCCGGAAGACTCAAACAGTCCTTCCAGCGGGATCATTCCCGGCAGGGATGGCAGCTTTCACGCAACGCGCGCACTGCTGGAAGCTGGCCGAGGCCAGCGTCTGCCTCCCCGCGAAGGCCCAGTGATTGTTACGATATGCGACAACACAGCACCACCCGGATCCGCCGCCATGTTCCTCGTCGTCGTCATCGCAGCCCTTGCCGTTGCCCTGCTGCTCTACGGGGTGATGATCTACAACAACCTCGTGGGTCTCAAGCATGCGGTTGCGCAGGCTTGGTCCAACATCGACGTCCTGCTCAAGCAGCGTCACGACGAACTGCCCAAGCTTGTGGAGGTCTGCAAGCAGTCGATGCACTTCGAGCAAGAAACACTCGATCGCGTGATCCGCGCACGTCAACAGGTGCAGGAGGCGCGCGCCGCGCAGAACGTTGGCGCGCTCGGCCGCGCCGAGGGCGCGCTGCACGGCAGCATGGCAAGGCTTTTCGCGGTCGCCGAAAGCTACCCCGATCTGAAGACGAACGAAAGCTTCGGTCATCTGCAGGCGCGGATCAGCGGCCTGGAGGAGAGCATCGGACCGGCGCGAGTTCTACAACGCAGCAGTCAACGCCAACAATGTGCGCATTAACCAATTCCCCGACGTGCTGGTTGCGCGGCTGTTCAGCTTTAATCCCGCAGTCCTTTTTAAGGTCGTCGATGCTGACAAGGCTGACGTGGACCTGAAGGCGCTTTTCGGCGGGGCAGCGTGACACCTCGCCCCGCGCCATCCGCTGCATCGGCAACAGATCAATTGCGGCTGTGACGGCCATGGCACGATGGCTGCCGCATGACCTCGAAGGCGTTGTCATTCTGCTCTTTGCAGCAGTCCTCGGCGCGGTGCAGTTTTTCCGGCTGCAGCGCCGCAGGCGGCTGATGGAGGACATCCCCACTGCACGCATCCGCTCGGCTGCACAGGGTTATGTGGAACTGAGCGGCCGGGTGCAGCGGCCCGATGTGCCATTGCACTCGCCGCTCACGGCCACACCCTGCGCCTGGTGGCGGTTTCGCATCGAGCGGCGCAAAAGCGAGGGTCGCAACGCCGGCTGGGAGCTGGAGCAGCGGGGCGTCAGCGAGGCTCAGTTCTGGCTGGACGATGAAAGCGGGCGCTGCGTCGTCGATCCCGCCGGCGCCGAGGTGCGCGCACGCAACCACCGCTCCTGGGTGGGTGCCACGCCCGTGCTTGTTCCCGAGGCTCCTGGAACGACGATTTGGTCGGGAGATGCCGAGCATCGCTACACCGAGGAGCTGATCTTGCCCGGCGATACCCTCTATGCCCTGGGCCAGTTCACCAGCATGGATCCGCTGCAGACCTCAGAGTCTGTGAACATTTGATGGCACGAATGCTGCATAGCTTTGGGCATGGAC
>JABBOE010000108.1 GCA_019351955.1 Pseudomonadota bacterium | reverse complement strand
CCGCGCGGTGGCCACACCCATTTACCAGACTGTGTCCTACGCGTTCGACGACACACAACACGGCGCGGACCTTTTCGATTTGAAGGTGCCGGGCAACATCTACACGCGCATCATGAACCCAACCAACGCCGTGCTGGAAGAGCGCGTGGCTGTACTGGAAGGCGGGTTGGCCGCACTCACACTTGCCTCGGGCATGGCGGCCATCACGGCAGCCGTGCAGACGATCGCGGAGGCCGGGGACAATATCGTCTCCAGCAGCCGGCTGTATGGCGGCACCTATAACCTTTTTGCTCATACCTTTCCTCGCCAAGGCATCGAGGTGCGCTTTGCCGATCCGGCCGACCCGGCAAGCTTTGCCCGACTGATCGATGCTCGCACAAAGGCTTTGTACTGCGAAACAATCGGCAACCCACTTGGCAACGTCACCGATATTGGCGCGCTGGCGACGGTGGCGCATGCTGCAGGCGTTCCTCTGATCGTCGATAACACCGTACCTTCGCCGTATCTGTGCCGTCCCATTGAGCATGGCGCTGACATCGTGGTGCATTCGCTCACCAAGTACCTGGGCGGGCATGGCAACAGCGTGGGGGGGGCCATCGTCGATTCGGGCAAGTTCGATTGGTCCAGGCACGCTGAGCGATTCAAGCTGTTGGTGCAGCCGGACGCGAGCTACCACGGCGTGGCCTATGCGCAGCATTTTGGGGCAGCCGCCTTCATCGCCCGGGCTCGCGTCGTGCCGTTGCGCAATATGGGAGCGGCGCTGTCGCCTCTCAACGCCTTTCTGATTCTGCAGGGCATCGAGACGCTCCCGCTGCGCATGGATCGGATCTGCCACAACGCGCTGCGCATTGCCGAGCATTTGCGCAAGCATCCCAAGGTGGCCTGGGTGGGCTATGCGGGCCTCCCCGATCATCCAGACCATGATGTATGCCAGCGCCTGATGCATGGCCGAGCCTCCGGTATCCTTGGCTTCGGCGTGAAGGGGGGCAGAGAGGCCGGGGCACGCTTCCAGGATGCCCTGCAGCTCTTTACCCGGCTGGTGAATATTGGTGATTGCAAGTCGCTCGCCTGCCACCCTGCCACGACCACCCATCGCCAATTGAATGACCAAGAGCTGGTGGCTGCTGGCGTCACGCCGGATATGGTGCGCCTGTCCATCGGCATCGAGCATGCCGATGACCTGATCGCCGATTTGGATCGTGCTCTGGCGGCGGCCTGAATCGAGACGGGGAGCGCTTTGGCGTTAAGCGCCAAAGTGTCGATTTTGACATCATCCCCGACCTTGGCCTGAGGCCACCGCTTGCGCGGGAAGGACGGGGATTCCTGCGGCGCTACGCATGGGTGAGCTCGTGCGCAGTCGCTTCGGTGGGTTCCTGCTTCGCCGAGGGGCCTGAATGCACCACCTCTCCGCAGGCTGCAACGCGGTGTCCCCGCGCCAAAATAGTCATCGCGCCGACAACATCGGCATGATTTGCATCGCCACGCGCCACGCACTTGAACCGCGCCCGCGTGCGGCGGTTGTCCGCCGCGATGTGGCCGCAGTCTGGACAAGCTCGCCAGCCTGCCCGCGGCCACCACGCACTTTCGCCCGGGCGTCACGCTCGAACACCTGCAGCAACTCACTCGCGCGCTCAACGACGTGCAGGCTGCAGAGGCACTCAACGAAGCCCGCGCCGCCCTGTTCAGGAACGTCCCAGCAAGGGCTCGATCATGATGCCCATACACTGAGTTCCATCCAAAACGGATCGACGCGCTGTGCGCCGCCAATCCCAGCCTGCTCCAGGCTCATACCTCATTTGGAAAAGACTGAGAAGATGGATGCCTGTGGCATCCACGCTATCCTTCCCTGCCCTGAAGGACCGGGCTTATCGCGCATCTGGTCAGCGCCACGGAGGTTGGTGCGTTAAAGGCAGTGCACAATTTCGCCAAACGCCGTTCGCGCGCAGCGCGCCCGGGCCCGACATTTCGACATTCCCTTTCCAACGCGACCCATGATGCAAAACCCCATTCCACCCCAGTCGACAACCGGCTCATCGATCCCCAAGGCGGCCTGGATCGCCGCCGGTACGATCGGAACGCTTATCGTGGTTCTGCTGGCTGCCGTGCTTTATAAGCTGAGTGGACCTGCTGCACCAACCAGTGCGCTTCCGGGGCCCGCCCCGGCATCGATGCCGGCGCCGCCAAGCCAGACGCTGGGCGCAGGCACCAATCCGCAATCGGCAGTTGCTGTCACGAACGCGAATCCTGCAGCACCCGGTTCGGCGCAATTCCCCGCATTGCGACCGTCCACCACGCAAACGGGGCGGGAGCCAAGGCCAGCGATTGGTCGTACAGCTTCGGTGACGGGCCGATCGTCGGGCGACGAGCGCGCTGAGCGACCCGTCGCAAGCACAGGCGCTACCAATGGCGCGTATGCGCCGCAGACATTTTCGCCCCAGCAGGCGCCGATGCAGCAGCCGCAAGTTTGCAGTACGTGTGGCACGGTGGTGGCGGTGGCACCGGTGCAGCAACCTGGTCATGCCAATGGTGTGGGCGTGGTGGTGGGCGGCTTGGTCGGCGGCTTGCTCGGTAACCAGATCGGAGGTGGCAACGGGCGCACCGCAGCCACGGTGATCGGCGCCGTCGGCGGCGGCTTGGCGGGCAACGAGGTGCAAAAACGCGTGAACGCCAAGACCGAATATCAGGTGCAGGTCCGCATGGATGATGGTCAGGTTCGCACCACGACCGTGGGCGTCGCACCCCCCATGGGCCAGCGCGTGCAGTTTGGCGCCGATGGGGGCCTGAATCCCTTGCCCTGATGCCGTCGGCTATGCAATGCGCGGAGTCTCGCCCGCACGCAGTCGGTTGGGCTGCGTCTGCTCAAACCCATGCGCGCGTGGCGTGATCTGCGCTCGCGGAGGCGATTCCGGCGCTTTTTCTTTGTCCGCGGGCACAGCTCGCGCATGGGGTTCGAAGGGGTCTGCGCAAGAAGCGGTGCATTCGGGCACAACCGTGGTGCCAGGCGCTAACCCAAGCCAGCTCAAGCGGCGGCGATTCTGAGCCCGCCGCCCTGAAACACGTTGCGGCATCGAGGCGGGACCGGTCGCTTCGGCGGGCTCGTGCTGCGGCCGGCAGCGCTACACCAGGCGTTTCACAGGCGATCCGGGCTTGTCCCGCCCTTCAATCCCGCTAAATAGACAACAAGCAGGGGGCACACCGCAAGCCCCTCACGGAGGCCCGCGACAGCCGCGCCATCGTTGTACCCCTCAAGGACGTGGCTCATCGCGCATCGGGTCATGCGTCTCCGTCAGTTTGCAGGCGTTTTGTCCGGGGTGGCGGCCAACTGTGCCTCCAGGGCGGCGACCTGAGCTTCCAGTTGCGCGATGCGCTGGCTTGATGCAGCCAGCATGGCCTGCAGCGCGTCGAATTCCTCGCGTGTGACCAAGTCCAGCTTGCCTGCCGCTGACAGCGCCAGCGCCCGCGCGTTGCGCTGTACATCTTTCAGCGGGGATTGTTCCAGCGCCTCGGCGGCACGGCGCAGGAAGGCCTTGGGTGAATTCGGGGTGGGCGTTTTCATCGTGTCTGTCCGAGAGGCGAATGCCGAGGCCCCTATTGTGGCTGCAATCGGCGTGGCGCTCGTCAGCGCACGCGCTTTTCCTGCCAGACGGTCGACGCACTGCAGCGAAGAGCACGGCGATGCCGTCAGCGTCGTCTGCCCCCGGATTGGGCATTGGGTCTACCGTCCGGGGTCGCCTTGCGTGCACAACAGTGACGCGCAGGGCCGCAGGCACACCATCGCGGAGCATCGGCGCAGTTTCAATGCACCGCAAACGAGCGTGTTGCACCGATAGTGAGCGCCGATGGTGGAAAAAGCGCCCGAAACACAATCGAGACGATCACAGCGCATCTGGCACGAAAGCTGCAGAGCAAGGTCAGGGCAAACCAGCGCCCTGCCGACCAACATTTCAATTGCAACGTTTCGGGAGAACCTTGATGAAGAAGATCGTCCTTGCTGCTTGCCTCGCTGGCGCGTATGGTTACGCAGGATTTGTCTGCGCCCAAACGGCTCCGGCAGCTCCTGCAGCCCCAAGCTTGGGCGCAGTGCTTGCTGCCACCCCGGGTTTGAGCATTACGGGGTACGTCGCATCGACCTACACCCACTTTGATACCGTTCCGGCGCTGCGTGCCTTTGACACGAGTCAAAACGGGTTCAAGGTGAATCAGGCTGCCGCCACGCTGGCGTATCTGCCCAGTTCCGGGGCAGGGGCGCAAGTGACGGTCATTGGCGGATCGGATGCCAAGATCCTGCGTCAGGGCGAAACATGGCCCTTCAATACGACCGCCAGCCAGTTTGATTTGAATAATGCGTTCGTCCAATATGCGACGGGTCCGGTGACGGTCATGGCCGGCAAATTCTCCACGCTGGCCGGGGCGGAAGTCACGAATCCGGCGAGCGACAACGAGATCTCGCGCTCGCTGCTGTTCTGGAATATGGAGCCCGGTACGCATACCGGCTTGCGGGCCAGCTATGCCTTGGACCCGGCGGTGACCCTGGTAGCCGGGGTCAACAATGGCTGGAACTTCACGAGCTCTCCATCCAGCACCTCTAAGACGCTGGAGCTGGGCGCGTCGGGAACTCCCAGCAAAATGTTCTCGTATTCGGCCGCTTTCTACTCCGGCCAGTCGCCACTGTATGGTGGGTTGCCGACGGGCACGCTGCAGCTTCTTGACCTGGTCGGCACGATCAATGCGACCGACGCGTTGAGCTTTGTCGGCAACGTGGACATTCTGTCCAAGGACGGAGCCGCGGCCGGCGGCGGCAAGGGCAAGGCCAACGGCTTGGCGCTGTATGCCAACTACACGCTCACCGATCAGTGGATGCTCTCCGCTCGTGGCGAGTATGTGGACGACAAGGATGGGCTGATTACGGCCATCGCTGGCAACAAGCTCAAGGAGCTGACACTGGCCGCCAACTATATGCCAGTGAAGAACTTGAAGCTCTCGGGCGAAGTGCGTCAGGATCGATCCGACCAGCCATATTTCTCGAAGGATGGCGTTGCGGTCAACAACCAGACCTCGCTCGCGCTGCAAGCGGTTTATTCATTCTGACCACACCCCCACCCTCATCAGGAAGGAGCAACCCATGAAAATGATCATGGCAATCATCAAGCCGTTCAAGCTCGACGAGGTCCGTGAAGCTTTGTCCGGTATCGGCGTGGCGGGTATCACCGTCACTGAAGTCAAAGGCTTTGGACGGCAAAAGGGCCATACCGAGCTGTATCGAGGCGCGGAATACGTGGTCGATTTCCTGCCCAAGGTAAAGATTGAGGCGGCCGTCCCCGATACGCTCGTTGAACGCACCATCGAGGCAATTGAAACCTCGGCTCGCACCGGCAAGATCGGCGACGGGAAGATCTTCGTCTCGGCCATTGAACAGGTCGTGCGCATCCGCACCGGCGAGACCGGTGGCGACGCGCTCTGATCCCCGCCATCCAAGAAAGGTCAAGGACATGAAAAAGTTTCTCGCAATGATCGCGCTGAGCCTGGTGACGTTGGCCAGCACAGCCCCGGCATGGGCGCAGACTGCCAGCGCCCCTGCCTCCGCGGCTCCGGCCGCGCCTGCACCGGCTGCAGCAGCCGCACCCGCTGCGCCGGCCCCAGCGGCCGCTCCGGCGACGGCCGCGCCGAACCCGGCAGCGTTCATCAATTCCGGCGATAACGCGTGGATGCTGACGTCCACCGCGCTGGTGCTGATGATGACCATCCCCGGACTCGCGCTCTTTTATGGCGGCATGGTGCGCAAGAAGAATGTGCTTGCCACGCTCATGCAGAGCTTCGCGATTACCGCTCTGGTCACAGTGCTTTGGATGATCGTCGGCTATAGCCTGGCTTTCACCCAGGGATCGGGCTTCATCGGCGGGTTGAGCCGGTTCTTTCTCTCGGGCATGGGACTGGATAGCGCCAATGCACTAGCACCCACCATCCCCGAAACCACGTACATGACGTTCCAGATGACCTTCGCCATCATCACGCCGGCGCTCATCGTGGGTTCGTTCGCAGACCGCATGAAGTTCTCGGCATTGCTGTGGTTCATGGGGTTGTGGCTGCTTGCGGTGTATGCGCCAATTGCCCACATGGTCTGGGGCCCAGGCGGGTGGCTGGGCGGTGACGGCGTGCTTGACTATGCGGGCGGCACGGTCGTACATATCAACGCCGGTGTGGCAGGTCTCGTGGCAGCCCTCGTCATGGGCAAGCGCGTGGGTTATGGCAAGGAGCCGATGCCGCCCCACAACCTGGTGCTGACCATGATTGGTGCGTCGCTTCTGTGGGTCGGTTGGTTTGGCTTCAACGCCGGCTCGGCCGTGGCTGCAAGCGACCGAGCGGGCATGGCCATGGCCGCCACGCAAATCGCAACGGCCGCCGCGGCATTGGGATGGATGTTTGCCGAGTGGATGGCGCGCGGCAAGCCCACGATTCTTGGAATCTGTTCAGGTGCAGTGGCCGGCCTCGTGGCCATTACCCCAGCCTCCGGCTTCGTGGGCCCAAGCGGGGCGCTTGCCATCGGGATCGCGGCTGGCGTCGTGTGTTTCTGGACTGCGGTGTACATGAAGGAGATGATTGGATACGACGACTCCCTCGACGCCTTCGGCGTGCATGCCATCGGGGGCATCCTGGGCGCTCTGCTCACCGGCGTCTTTGCGGTCAAGGCCATTGGCGGCACCGCGGGGCTGCTCGAAGGCAATGCTGCGCAAATGCTGATCCAAGCCAAGGGCGTGGCGGTCACAATCGTCTACGACGCCGTTGTCACATTCATTATTCTGAAGCTTGTGGACATGACGCTAGGCCTGCGTGTGACCGAAGAACAGGAGCGCGAGGGCCTCGACATCAGCCTACACGGCGAGCAGGTTTTGTGATGCAAGTCTGATTGCCAGATGGTTTACCCCGGGGCTGTGCACTTGCCCCGGCCGCATCTCCAGCGGAATCTTCTGCCCGGCGCTTTGCCGGGCTTTTTTTTGGGTGCGCCGGCTGGCCGCGCCCGCTGTCTTTGCCGTCTTTGATCAGGAGTGGGCGGGTGTTCGTTGGCAGGAATCACGGGGCTCTGTCACAATTGATAGATCCCACCCACAGCGGCAATGCGTGCGCTAGGGCCACTCCGAACTGAAATCCGATTACGCATGATTCCCCATCTCGTCTCCAACGAAAGCGGCCCGGTGCTCGAACTCGAGCAGCGCATCCTCGAAGCTCAGCCATCGATTGAACGGTGGTTCCGGCTGGAGTGGATGGAGCATGCGCCGCCGTTTTACGCCTCCGTGGACTTGCGCAACGGCGGCTTCAAGCTCGCGCCGG
Source organism: Pseudomonadota bacterium (assembly GCA_019351955.1). Lineage (GTDB taxonomy): Bacteria > Pseudomonadota > Gammaproteobacteria > Burkholderiales > Burkholderiaceae_C > Thiomonas_A. The sequence continues at coordinate 4,264 of JABBOE010000108.1, read as the reverse complement.
TGGACACCAATCTTTTCCCGGGTGGCTGGAACAATCTGTCAGACGAGATGATTCCTCTCGCCGTGCAAGCGGCCATGGCGGCGATCGAGAAGATTTGTCCCGAGGCCAAGGGGTTGTTGCTCATCCCGGAAAAACATACGCGCAATACGTTCTACCTAGAAAATCTCGGGCGCCTGACGCAAATCTTCCATCAGGCCGGTTTGAACGTGCATGTGGGCACGGTGGATGAAACCATCACAGACGTCAAGACGGTGCACTTGCCCAGCGGCGAACCCCTGGTGCTGGAGCCGTTGGTGCGCAGCAAGCGCCGTTTGGGAACCAAGGACTTTGACCCCTGCACCATACTGCTCAACAATGACCTGTCTTCGGGGGTGCCGTCCAGCCTTGAGGGGTTGTATGAGCAGTATGTGCTGCCTCCGCTGCACGCGGGGTGGACCACGCGCCGAAAGACGACCCATTTCAAGAGCTATGACGACGTGGTCAAGCGCTTCGCCAAGCTCATTGGTGTGGACCCGTGGATGCTCAACCCGTATTTTGCTCAGTGCAACAACATCGACTTCCAGGAGCGCCAGGGCGAGGACTGCCTTGCCGACGCCGTGGACACGGTGTTGGCCAAGGTGCGGAAAAAATACAAGGAATACGGCATTCACGCAAAGCCCTTTGTCGCCGTGAAGGCCGATGCCGGAACCTACGGAATGGGTGTGATGATGGTGCATGATGCGGCTGAGGTCAAAGACCTCAACCGCAAAACGCGCAACAAGATGAGCGTTGTCAAAGAAGGCATGGAGGTGCGCGACGTCATCATCCAGGAAGGCATCCCCAGCATCGAGCGTCTTCAAGAGGCGGTGTGTGAGCCTGTTGTGTACATGATGGACCGGTACGTGGTTGGCGGGTTCTATCGTGTGCATGCGGACCGAGGCCCCAGCGAGAATCTCAATTCCCCTGGCATGCACTTTGTGCCACTGGCCTTCGACGAACAGTTCAACGTGACGCACCCCGAGGCCAAGCCCGGCACCAACGGGCCCAACCGCTTTTACATGTACGGGGTGATCGCGCGCTTGGCGCTGGTCGCGGCGAGCTACGAGCTCGAGAGGACCGACCCCGAAGCCGAGACGGTCTGAAGCCGACGTGCCGGAGAACCCCATGCACTTGTTATTCGTCGCCGATCCGCTGGAGATCTTCAACCCCAAGAAGGACTCGACGCTTGCGATGATGCGGGAGGCCCAGCGACGCGGATTCGCGGTATGGGCCTGCGAACCGCGCCACCTGCATTGGAGCAGTGGCGGTGCTCCCGCCGAGGGCGCGTGGGTGCGGGCGACCTGCCGTCATGTGCAGGTTCTCGAGGGTGCGAAGCCCTGGTTCAGCGAAGTCGAGCACGTGGATCGTGCGCTCCACAGCTTCGCCGGTGTGATCATGCGCAAGGATCCACCTTTCGATAATGAGTATTTTTACGCGACGCACCTGCTTGAACAGGCTGAGCGCGAGGGTGCGCGCGTCTTCAACCGCCCACGCGCGCTACGCGATCATCCGGAGAAGCTAGCCATCCTGGAGTGGCCTCAGTTCATTCCGCTCACCCTCGTCAGCCGCGACCTCGCGCAATTGCGCGCGTTTGCGGCGTCGGAACGCGACATCATCATCAAGCCCTTGGATGGGATGGGCGGAAGCGGGATTTTCCGCCTGCGCGCTGCCGTCGACGGCAGCCCTGACGTCAACCTGAACGTCGCGCTCGAAACCCTTACCGATTGGGGGCGGCGTACGATCATGGCGCAGCGTTTTATCCCCGAAATCGCGAAGGGCGACAAGCGTGTGTTGCTCATCGGCGGCGAACCTGTGCCATTCGCATTGGCGCGCATTCCGCAAGGTGGCGAGACGCGTGGCAATCTGGCTGCCGGCGGTTTGGGGGTCGCGCAGCCGCTGACAGCGGCGGACCGCTCCATCGCGGACGCACTCGGCCCTGTGCTTGCCGCTCGCGGATTGCTCCTCGTGGGTCTCGACATCATTGGCGAGCGGCTGACCGAGATCAACGTCACCAGTCCGACGTGCTTCGTGGAGATCACCCAGCAAACGGGCTACGACGTGGCAGCGCGGTTCATCGACGCCGTGCAAGCCGCGATCAGGTAAGCAAGAGCGACAGGCCCGCAGAACGGGGCTCGCGCATGATCAATCCGAACCGTTGCCGGGCACAATCCCTGACGGAAAAGCTGGAGGTGCACGGCACGCCAGCGAAGCACTTCGCTGGTCGCACGTCAGCGGCGCACGCCTGCGGGCCCCGCACAGGCTCGGCGATGAAGGCCGGTGCCTTTGCAGGAACTTCCAGCTGGATCCATCCGCGCTCAAGCCGTCATGACTTTTCGCGAAGCCATTGCATGAACGCCACATAGGGCTTGGGGCTGCCGGCCTCCCAGCCCGATATGTGCAATGCTTTGTCCACACTTTCGGATTCGGCGCCAAGCAATGCGGTGCGCACATTGACGACGCTGGCAGAAGGTACCTTGGGCGCGGCTAACAGTGCCCAGAATGGCATGGGCTGGTGTGCCAGGACCACGCCGCCATGGGCTTTCCAGGCTCGGGACAGGATGGGTGTGACCGCACCGATGACGGCAACATGCGTGGTTTGCATGAAGCCCGTGACCGCATTCTGATACTTCGCGTAGACGTAATGCCCGGGTATGACTGCCGCATGCTGGCGCCACATTTTCTGAGCCACCTCGTCAACCAGGCTTCCCTTGGCCGGAGCCAGGATGAAGGCTGCCGGCGACGACCAGACAGCGCTCGGCGGCACACAAGTCTGCGGAATGTTTTGCTGAAGGCCCAGGAGCGCAAGAGTCGGCCCGCCCAGTAGCACCTGGCCTGGCTTGTCGGGGCAGGGTTGGGCGATGAGGTCCGTGCCGAACTCGACCGGCGACTGCGCGACAGCCACGAGGCGCCAGCCTTTGGACAGCAACAACGCGGTCAGGTTGGGTGGCTTGACGAACGCAAAGTCATACCCCTGTCCCTGCGGTGCTGAACGCGCCGACTGGGCTGTGAAATGGTCCTCCCAGATCACTCGATGGCCGGTCACATTGCCGATGAAGTCGGCCAGGGCCTGCGAGGTATTGCCAGCGGCGACGGCGTTTTCCTGGACCAAGCCGTTCTGGATCCCAAGTACCCAGTTTGACGGCACATGAAGGGGCGTCGCGTGGGCGGCGCATCCCAGACCGAGGAGCGCTGCAAAGACGACGTGTGAGAGAAATCGAATGCGTAGGTTCATGGTGCGAAGTGCAAGAGGGGCAACGATTGCGATCGGGCCCGCAGCGCCGGTGCATGTGCACGCTCCAGGGGCGGCGGGGCTTCACGTCAGCTTACCTGTGCGCTGGCGCGCCAGGTCCTATAGCTTGTACCAATGCGGTTGATGCGCACACGCGGTGGAACCGGTCGAGCCGCAACGCAACGCTCGACGATCCGAAGTCGTGCGGCATGTCGGGGCGTTAGCCCGCGTACGTCCCTTCGCCTTCCACCCGCCGTTCGGGTGGTGGCGCTAAGCTGCGAGCTTTTCTCGCGAGCACGCCATGTCCGATCAGCATTCCTTGTTTCTGCCCTGCCCGCGCGGGCTGGAGGCGTTGCTCGTGGCCGAGATGGAGCAACTCGCCAGCCCCACCTTGCATGTGCGCGAACCGGTGGCCAGTGGCGTGCCGGCGCGCGGAACGCTCGCTGATGTGATGCTACTCAATTTGCATAGTCGCATTGCGTCGCGTGTTCTGCTCCGTATGGGTGGAGCCGCAGCGGCGCATGCGGACGACGTGTACCGTCTGGCGCTTGCGTTGCCGTGGGAGCGCTGGTTTACCCCCCAACAGACCTTGCGCGTGGACGTGACCGCCGAGCGAGGTTCGACGCTGCCGCCGCAAGGCGCGGCGGCGCGCCCGGTCTGGCGAAGCAGCGTCGAATCCGTGCAATCTGCGAACTTTCCCGATAGCCTCCTGTTCGCAGCGTTGCGCGTAAAGGACGGTGTGTGCGACCACTTTCGCAGCTTGGGGCAAGAGCGGCCCAGTGTGGACCGCCAGAACCCCGACGTGCGCATTCACCTGCACCTTGGCGCGGCTGACGCCTTGCTCTACCTGGATACGTCGGGTGAGGCGCTGTTCAAGCGCGGCTGGCGCGCCGAGCATGGGGAAGCCCCACTCAAGGAAAACTTGGCCGCGGGTCTCGTGCGGCTGTCCGGGTGGACGCCGCAGGACGTGTTCTTCGACCGGCTGTGCGGCGCGGGAACGCTCGCCATCGAGGCTAG
>JABBOE010000107.1 GCA_019351955.1 Pseudomonadota bacterium | reverse complement strand
ACGACCGCGACATCAATGCTGCGCGTAACGTCTTGGCCGCAGGACTTGCGGTGTCAGCCCATGGAGAGGCCGTAAGTCCTGTGTTGCTGTAAGGCGGCATGGGCTGGGCTCTGTGAAGTGGGAATCTTCCGCCTTCAGGCGGGGGAGCAGTCAAATTGCGGTCATCTTGAAAATGCCGGTTGCGTTGCCGGAGTCGAATCGCATGTCCATATCGGCGGGTAGCGAGCCGCCGGGAATGGCTGCGCGGCTGATGAATTCGAAGAATGAGCCCGGCAGCTCCAGCGTACGGACGTTTTGCTCTTGCGGCAGGGCTCGCTTGACGCAAGCTGCGCGTAGCGCGGTCTGCCGCACCGTGCCATTCGCGGAGACTTCCACTGCATCCTTGATTGTGTAGCCCTCAGCACGCAGGCTGGCCGCGAGCGACTCCACATCGCTCACACGGTCGGTTGCGTGGTTGAATGTTTGTCCTTCCGTGCTGATCCAAGCCATTTCGGCCGACGCAGCCGCAAGCGCATCGTATTGCGCCACGCTGGGCAAAGGGTGCTGGCGTGCGAAGCAGCGCAAGAGTTGGGGCAGTAACTCCTGCGCGGTGGCCAAGGGCAGGCTTTCATCGCGCTGCAGGGCATCCAGCGCTGCCAGGTTTTGCTTCGTCAGAGGGTCAAGGGAGGCCCCAAGCAGTGCATTCACGGTGGTGTGGAATTCCGCCGAGAACTGATTCGCGTGCAACTCGCTGAGAAAGAACTGGGGGATGCCGTGCGGGTCATCGGCATGGATATACGCGCGGCCGGTCATTTTTAGCCGAGGCAGCGGGTAGGTGCCCGCGAGCGTATAGCCCAGTGGCAGCAGGATGCGCGTGATGGCCACTTCGCCTGGTGGTAGCGCGCCACACTGGTCCGCTAACACCGTGCGCACGGCACCGTGGTCAAAAGTGATGGATTCGCCGCGCGCGCGCACGCGCTCGACATAGCGCGTCGCTTCGGGAGCCGCGTCGACCAATTGCGCGAATAGCGCCAGAGCCAATGCCAGCGTCAATTCCGCGCGTGAGACGGTACCGCGGCACGGCTCATGGCCGCATGCGGGCAGCGCGACAAGGTCGATCAAAGCGCGTGCCTCGCCCGGCACCACACGCTCAAGCACGGCCAGCAGTTGCGTCTTTGTCTGCATGAAATGGGGTCATCCGTCGCGGTGGGTTGGATCGCGGCCCGTCTGTCGCGGAGCAACCGAAAACCCGCATCTTAGAGGCGGCGTTGAGCACGGTTGTTGCAAGCGATGACAAGCCCAATTTCCGGAGCAAGGCCCAGTCGCCTACAATAACGGGTTCGGGGCGTAGCGCAGTCTGGTAGCGCATCTGCTTTGGGAGCAGAGGGTCGTAGGTTCGAATCCTATCGCCCCGACCAATAAATTCAATGAGTTATGACGGGCCACCTTGTGTGGCCCTTCTTTTTTCTGGTCATTTGTTGCCGATTTGTTGCCGTTTCGATGTCGCTTATACGCAGCAAGGAAAAAATTGAAGCGTCGCGATAAATCCCTTGCTGTGCATGCGGACGCCTGCGCCGTTGTCGCCCGCAGCCCATGACAATGCGCGAGCAAAGATCAATCGTCATGTTTCGCGCACACCGCGGTATCGCTCCAGTGCGGCCAATGCCCGCTTGCGTCCTGCATCGGTCTTTGGTCCGGTGGACTCACCGCCGTGGTTCTTGCACCTTCCGCCACGGCCGGCGCCAAGCGCCAGGCACGCTGTCCCCTTCCTGGTCTTGGCTTTGCACAGCCCGCAGTCTGACTTCTCCATCTTTCGCATCAGCAGCCATGCACGATCCTCCCCTGGCGAGATCCCGACCGCCTGCAGCTCGGCTGCGATCCAGTCATTGCCAGCAGCCAGGGCTGGGTGGACGCCCCTGATGATCGCCCCAAGCGCATCGAGCGGTAGGTCACGGATTGCCATTACCGGTCCAGGGTGGCGCGTTGGTCGCGCATGAACTGATTCAGACGTTTCATCAGCGCCAGGCTCTCTGCGGTGAACAGGCCGTGCACGAGGCTATTCATCGCCGCCCGTGCCTTGCCTTCGTCCGTTCGCGGGCCGGTCGATTTCTCCCACGGTCGCCAATGCCTTATGGCCTCGGCCTGCTTTGCGCGGCGCTCGGGTGTCCATCCGTTGCTCATGACGTGCGTCCTCCAATAGTTCGTTTTCCGGCTTCGCTTTCTCTTGCACGGGCGCGAGTGAGGGCGGCGGCGTACCGTTGTTAATCTGCTGAGGCCCGGTCGTCACGTTGGCCTGCTTGGCGAAGATCGTCGGCCCTGCGCGCAGATTGCCCAGCACCTCGGCCGTACGAGCGCACTGAGCCTGCGACTTCAGAGCCAGCCGCATGTAGGACTCGCTCGCGCCCATGTGCACGCCCATATTCAGCCCCGATCGCCTGGCGCATTCACCGAAGATCGCGTTGAGCGCGAGGAGCTGGCCATGCAGCATCTTCTCTACGCTTCCGAGCTTTCCGGCCTCGACGTTGCGGGCGCCGTCAACCGCAGCATCGAGCACATCCGTGAAGTTCGTCTCTCCGGCGATGCCCTTTGCGAACGTCTGCGCGATCAGGGTATTGATCAAGACACCGCTTCGGCCAATGTCCTCGCCGAAAGTCTTGGTCACCTTCGCCTCAAGCTCGGCGCGATCGGCGCCTTTGATATTGCCGGCCAGTGCAGGAGCTGCATCGATAGCTGCGCGAGAGCGGCGGCGCGTTGTCTTTGCCGTATCCACTCCAGAGGGGAGGGGTGTCGATTGGCGTGGAAGCGCCTTCGTACTCACGGCTTTTTCCCCATCTGCCTGATGATGCCTTCAACCTGCCTGCGTCGTTGCTCGGTTGCTTCGCGTTCGGCAGCTTCATCGGCTGTGCGTTCGGCGTCAGTGGGCGTGTATTTCCTGCGCAGCTCCTCGGATGGCTTCTGCGCCAGCAGGGTGTCGATCTGATCTTGCAGACCCTTGATGTCGGTGGTCATGGCTCAGTTCCTCCCAAGAAATCGCAGTTCGCGTGCCGCCTGATTTTCCGATTCGCGCAGCTCGGCATTGCGCTGGAGAACCTGCGCTTCGGTCAAATTCGGTGCGGCGTACTTCGATGTGATGTTGCGCACGCGCTCCATGTGGCGCTCTTGGACGGCGCGGGCGAGTTCGGCAGGGGATGGTTTGGTGTCTTGCATGGTGTGTCCTTTCGCTGTTACATGCCCGGGGCGAAGTTCAGGCCCGGCGAGAGTGGGTGTTTTTGTGGGTTGACGCCTTGAGCGCCCATCCCATGGCGTGGGAGTAGGTGATCAGTGGTTGCCCTGGCCACCTCATGACCGTCAATGGTGGTCACGTTGGTCAGGTGCAGCACCGTCGGGGGACCCGCCATCCAGGTTGCCGTCTCGCCGATCGCGTACGGGCTGATGCTGCCGACGTTCTTGCCGGAGCCGTGGCCGAGCCTGCTGGCCATGTGCTGCGCCAGTGTTTGATGGTTGGTGTGGGATGGATGAGTCAGGTCGTAGATCCAGCCGCCGAGGTTTGATTCTTTGCCCTTCGTGATGTCCTTGACCGCACCGTCGAGCGCCCAGTTCAACGCGCTGCCCAGGGCGTAGCCGGCCGCCCCCGAGAGCGCAACCCCTAGACCAGCGATCACGCCAGAGCCCGCTGATAGATAGCTGAGCGCCGCTCCGCCGATCTCAGCACCTGTGGCTCGCTCGGCGGCACCGATTACCAAACGGTCGATCATGCTGCCCGCGTCCTTGGTCATCAACTTGGACAGCGCCCACAGACTTTTCCCGGCGAGCAATGTCCCGAAGGTTCCGGCGGCTCCGATCCCCAAGGCGGTGAATGGGTTGCTCTGCGCGAAGCTCGCCGCACTGGCGCTGGCCGGCGCTGCGGCTGCAAGCGCTGCATTCACCGGTCCCATGAACGTGGCCGTGGCGTTGGTGATGGTGAGTTGGGCATTGGTGACGATCTGGTGAGCCTGCGCCGCCGCATTGCCTTGCTTTGCCTGTCTGTTTGCCAGTCCGGGAGAGTCCAGTTTGGCCGCTGCTGCAACGAGCATGGGCACCATGGCCATCACCTTCGGGTCGGAAAGCAGGGCGGCAGCGCGCGCGCCCTGTGAGCCGAAGGCCCGCTTGAGGTCGGCTGCACGCGCAGTTGGCGAAAGGTGCGCCATGCTGACCTCGAGGATGGACAGCATCTTCAGCGGGTCAAGTCGCCCCTGATCGTCCAGATAGGTGAGCTTGTGCCCCTTGAGCAGTCCGAGCTCAGTCAGGGCTCGAGTTTGATTCGTGCTCTTGAACAGGCCTGCTCCGAAGTTGCCCGGTACCGCGTTCATGAACAGGTCAGCAAGCCAGGTGCCGCTCTTGCTGTTCTGAATGCCGGCGCGCTGCATGATGGCCAGCATCGTGAACACCTTGGCAGGGTCAATCTGCAGCCCAGTGCGAAGGATCGGCACCGCGTAGCCAGCGGCGTTCTCGATGCGCTGCATGCTGGCGTTTGTCGCCATGCTGGTGGAGATCAGTGCGGGGAGAATGTGCTCGATGGCCTGCGGTGTGTAGGCGCCGGACATATGCGCCGCGCCGACGAATGCTGACAGCGACTCGGTGAGGCTGATTTGCTTGAGGAACGATTCCTGAGCCGCGTAGGGCAGGATCTTGTCCAGAATGCCCATTCGCTCGCCTTGCGGCATGCCCCGCAGCAGCCGCGATCCGCTGAGGTAAGCGCCAGCGAAGTCGGCCAGACCGTGGGCCGTGTAACCCCACTTCGGGGCATCGAGCATGATGCGTTGCCGGTAGGCTTTGACCGCTGCAGCTTGTGCCGCTGGTGCGACGCCATCCGTCATGACTGCACGGGTCAGGATGTCGTTGAGCTTGGCGTTCTCGTACACGCCATATCCGATCACCCCAAGGGTGGCAATGCCGGCCCCCTCGGCCGCACGTCCGGCCATCCCGTGCCCTCGGCTGGCGTTGCCCGAGGCGCGCATGGCGATTCCACCGCCAGACCCACCGAACCCGATGCCGCGACTCTCGGCTTTGACCGCCGCCATGTTCCGGGCCAGATCCGCGCTGCTCGCGGCCATGGTGTCGAGCACGTAACTGGCGCGGGTCAGTCCTGTGGTGGCGTCGCCGAGTGCAGTCGCGCCAGCCGCGGCCTTTTCCATGCTCCTGCCGATTGTGTTCCCGAGCCGCGCCATGTTTCTGACATTGGCGGTGAAATCGAGCATGGCAGCGTTCGCGCGAGTCAGCGCGTCGATGATGCGTAGAAGCCCCGGGGTTGTTTCGTCTTCCAATCTGGCTGCGACACTGATGGCGTAAGCATTGATCATGGTTTTTCTCCGGCGAGGGTGCGCTCAATCGCGGCGCCAAGCTGGCTCACCGGCTGCTCATCAATGGCGCTCAGGTAGAGCACTGGCACGCACATCGCGAGATACACCCGGTTTGCTGCGCTGTCGCCCAATGCGTCGACCAGGCGGTATTGCGCCAACACGTTTGGGCGTTTGAGGGCAAGGATCCTGCCGCGCGCATCAGTGACGGTTTTGATGGAATCGGGCGGTTGTTGGCTTTGGGTCATGGGAACCTCCAAGTGATGGTGGTGCGGCTGAGCGGCAAATCGCGAAATGCACGCAGACCGAATGGGTCGAGGCGTGCGAGTGTTAAAGCTTGCAGATAGGTTTTCGAGAGCGCTTGCATCATCAGTCCTTGCCGAGAGCGACATCAATCAGCGCGCCGCCGATCTGGATTTGCGCGCCGATCAATCCTTGTGAGTTCGAAGACGTCAGCATGACGCCCGCCGCTGGTGCCAGGTCTTGCACCGTCTGGCCCATCTTGCGGAGCGGTGCGCAGGCTTGTGCATACCTTGCGACCGCTGCCAGATAGGCCTCCTTTGCCGCCTGACGTTGCTGTTCGTGGATATGGGTCTCCAGGGCCAGCTTTTCGGCCTGGGCAGCTTGCAACTTGGTGGCAAGGTCATCGCCTGGTGCCATCTCGCGCTGTTGGCGCAGGGCTTCGGTGAGCCGAGTGGGGTCTTTGAGCTTGCCGGTGGCCGCCTGGTCGGTGAGTTTGGCGACCAGCACGTCAGCCGATTGGCGGCGTACTTGCTCGGCCTGCTGTTCAGCCTGCAGCCGCTGGATGTCGTCCTGCAGGTGCTCGATGCGACGTTCGGCTTCGCTCAGCGTGACGCTTGCCGGCCAGCGGGCAGAGTTGGGTTGTAGGGCAGCGAGTCCCAGCTTGGTGATGCGATTGATGACGTTCATGCGTGTCCTTTTCAGTTGGGCAGGTTGAGGATGTTTCGGACTTGGCCCAGCGTCAGGCCGGTGTGGCCGGCGATTGCATAGGGACTGCTGCCTTGCCGATGGGCTTCCGTGACGATCGTCTTCACGGTCACGTCGTTGATGCGCTGGCGCATCTGAAGCAAATCGCGCTCGGTTTGAGCAACTTGCTGGCGGTGCTTTTCGATGGGGTTGGTCATGTCGGTCCTTTCGGCATTGCGGCGTGCCTAGCGCCTGCTGGTGGCTTGTCAGTAGGGTGGCCTTGGCCGGGCGTCGATTTCGGCATGGCGTGCCGATTTCGCCTATTCCCGTGGGTTCTTGAGCCCGATGGAAACCCAGATTTCGCGGTGCGGTCGTGGTGTCAGTGCGCGGCGTCATGCGACCGTCTCCCGGCTGAACGGCACGAACTGCACCGTGCGGCGCCTGGGTGTCGGACAGAACTGCTGCGAGCCGCGATCCAGCCAAAGCGGTATCGAGCGCTCCTGCACGTCGCCGTTGCGCTGCTTGTGCAGGCTCAGACGGCCGTCGATCTCTTCGGGCTTGTAGTTCGGCGCGTCCGGATCACGTTTGGCGCTCCACACGCTCAGCACGTTGTCGGCGCCGTCGGTGATCTTGCTGCTGCCCGCCACGTCCATCTTGCCCGGTGATTCCTTTTCGTCGCGTCCCTTGCGCGGATGGGCCACCAGGTGCACATGGCCGTCGTGACGCTTGGCAAAGTCGGCCAGCATCTGCACTGCCTTCTTCTGCGCCGAGAACGCGCCGGGCCCATCCTCGGGGATGTCGATCATCATCAGGCTGTCGAGCACGAACTGGTTGCAGCCGTAGCGCCGGTTGGCGTAGGTGAAGATCTCCAGCAGGCGCTCGAGCTTGGCCGAGCCCACCGTGGCCACCACCCACATGCGATCACGCAGCCACTCGCCGATGGCGTCGATGTAAGGCAGGCTGGGCCGGTCGAGGCCTGCCGCCTGTTTGACCAGGCGCTTGGCCTGCATAGCAGGCTGCATCTCGCCGGAGAAGATGCACCAGCGAGCCCCCTGATCCGCGAGTTGGACGGCGGTCTGTGACAGGAGCAGGCTCTTGCCGTGGCCGTTGATGCCGGTCCACACCGAGATTTCGCCGCGGCGAAACCGCAGCCAGTCATGCCGCTGGTCACCGATGCTCAGCGCATAGCTGCCGTCATCCTCGCCGCCGGACGCCGGGTAGAGCATGCTCTTGACCTTGCCGATGAAGTCGGTGAAGGACTGCAGCTCGGCCGGGTCGACCGACTTGGCGGCTTTGAGGGCTTCCCAGAAGAACTCGCCGTCCTCGCCGCCCTGCAGCGCTTCGTTGGCATCCTTGTAGCCGGGGAAGGTGGCGATGCGGCAGCGCTCGAAGCCCAGGCGTCGCGCGATCTCCTGCGCGCCCTTCTGCCCGGCTTCATCGCCGTCGTAGGCGACCACGATGTCGGAGAATCGGGCCAGGCGCTCCCAGTCGCTCTCGATCCACTGGTGGTTGCCGGCGCCGGCGTTGCACGACAGCGCGGGGATGCCGCATTGGTGCAAGGTCATGGCATCGATCTCGCCTTCGGTGAGGACGATCTGGCGTTCCTTGGGGTCGATCAGGTGCCAGCCGAACAGACAGGGCTCAGCGCCGGACTCCTGGCGCATGTCGCGCTTGTCAGCGATGTTGCGGGTCTTGGCGTTGACCAGCTCGCCATCGCGTAGGTAGGGGAATACGGCATAGGTCTTGCCGCCGTGGATCTGCTCGCCGATCTTGAAGGCCTCCAGGGTTTCGGCAGTCAGGCCACGCCCGAGCAGCCAGTCACGTGCGCCAGCCTTGGGCTTGGCGACGTCGGCGGGGCGCTGCGGGCGGCGGTAGGTCTTGTCCTCCCGGGTGGGCAGCGCCATGCTCAGGCCCAGGTACTGCGCGGCTTCGCGCATGGCGTCAGCGACCGATCCACCGCGTACGGCAGCCCACAGGTCGAGCAGGTCGCCCTTGTCGCCCGTGGCGAAGTCCTGCCAGACGCCGCGCTTGGCGCCGCTGATGCGCACGGACAGCGACTGGCCTGCATCGCCACGAGTGCTGCCAGCTTTCCACTCCGGACCCGCCTTTTTGCCCTGTGGCAACAGGTAGGCGGCGATCTCGGCGGCGTGGTCTTCGAGGGCTTGGGCGATGTCCTTGGCGTTCATGCCGTCACCCCCTCGATGCGCTTGCCGGCGCTGAACTCGCGCCAGTTCCATTGCTGACAGCCGGCATCGATAGCCTCGGCCTCGGAGCTAAAGCCGGAGAGCTCCCACCAGGCCGATGGGCTGGTACTGGCGTTCGCGTTGCCTGTCTCGTCCTCCCAGCGTCGCCCGTTCAACCAAGTCACTGGGTGCGGGATGAATCGGCCATCATCGCGTTGCCACTGATCCGATTGCTTGTCACGCTCGATCCCAGTGAGGATGGCCGCCAGCAACTGCGCGTCGGGGTTCAGGCTCTCCCATACCTTCACGGCCTTGGTCTTGGCCTTCTTGCACGGGTACGTCGACCAGAACGCCTCGAAGCCGTCGGGCAGCGAACCGGTGCGAGCCGGTGAGCGGTGGGGTTTGGGGAGAGGGTTAAAGGAATCAGGAATCAATAAGAGGGAATCAGCCGGGCTCGTTCCGGAAATTCCGGTATTAGCATCAGGCTTGCACCTATCTAGCACCGGGCTTGTGTGGTGCTCATCTGGTGCGGGGATTGAACTGGGGGCCTCCTTGACGTGGGGGTTTTGGTGCTTGGCGAAGTTCAGTACCTGGATGAACCGCTGCCCGCCAACCGAATACCGCACGATGAAACCGCGATTGGCGAGGGCGTTGAGCAATTCGTCAACGTCGCATGCGTCGTACGGCAGGATCTCGGCTTTCAGGCGCTTGGGCCTGTCCTCGAGCCTTCCTTTGCGATCGGCGAGGCACCAGAGGCCCTGGAATAGCAGCCGACCGAGTGGGTCGATCTCGGCCAAGATCTCGTTGGTGAAGAAGCCGGGTTTGAGATTGCGGGAGCGTGCCATATCAGATCATCCTGGCGATTTCGTTTGCGACCAGCTCACGCAGGCGCAGTCGACGGTCCCACTCGCGGCAGACTGGGCACGGAGCGCCGAGCTGGCGGCAGCAGCATGCGGCGTGTAGCAGACCAGTGGTGAAACGCAGGAGATGCGGCCGCAGCGGGATGACGACGGCGGACCGGTGGGCGGCGCTGGTCATGATTGCGCTCCAGGCTTAGGCTCTGCCAACAGCGTGTACATGACCACCGTGTGGGGGCGACCGATGTCAGTCTCGCGCTTTACACGTGTGCTGAGGATGTCGAAGCCAAACTGATGCCGCAACTCATGGACGCGAGTCGCTGGCATCATGATGTCTTCATCCCGACGCAGCGTGATCGTGTCGGCGGGCCCCTTGCGAAGGCGCTCGATGACGCGTTGCCTTTGAGCGTTCAGGGTATTAGGATGGCGTTGTTGTCCGTTTTGCTGAGTACTCGCGCCGTGTAGCCCTGCCAGGCTCGCGGCGTTTTCCTTTCCGGGGCTCACTGGGCACCTCCCAGCAGCTTGATGAGATCGGCGCCGGCTACGACCGTTGCGCGCTGGCCAATCTTGCGAGTCGGCAGTCGCCCTTCGGCGATTTGCTCAAACAGCCACGTTTTGCCGATTGGTACCAGGCCGCGTTTCTTCTTCGTGCTGTAGGTGTCCGCCAGTCTGTACCAAGCGCCTGGCTCAATAGTGCGAGTGTCCATGACTTCTCCGTTTAGGCCCGCAGTGGGCCGCTGGAGAGGATGTTCAAGCCGAGATGAGATTTCTCAAACAGCGCTTCATTAACCCCCCAGGGGGTTAGCGCGCAGGGTGTTTGATCTTCGAGATATGCCTGCCGCTCAGGGCATTGAGTTTGTCTGCATACCGGGCGTATGCCTTGACCAGGCCGCTTACCTTCGGGGAATCTTTGATCGGGAAGCGCGGGCCGCTAGCGTTAAATTCCTCGGCAGCATGCAGAGCGATTTTTGCTGCCTCGTTCACGGCCATGCCTTGATTGACGATGAGTTGCTGCATGATCACCAGCAGCCGTTTTGTGGAGAGGTGGCTCACGACCTTCGGGCGGTGTGGAACCTTCAGGCCTAACGCAATATTTGCGTCCTTGCCCGCCCAGATTTCGCACAGTGCGCCAACCAGCCATTCGTCCAATGTCGGCGTCACAGCGCAAGGTTTTGCATCTCGCCGTCGCTCCAGGTTCACAATCACGGACAAAAGCAGGTGCCGCGCAGCTTCGGTGTCGCCATGGCGCGCAAGCTCCACCTGCTCGGTAGTGTCCGAATCCACAAATTCCCGTAATTTTTCCATGTTCATCCGCGTGCCCTTTCACACGCCCCATTGATGGGGTGCCCGGCCAGGCCGCCAGGGTCGAAGGACCTCGGCGCTATCCATGGCCATTAGCCGCGGTGCACGCCAAGCTTCAAGCCTGTGGCCTGCATGACGGCGAGTAGTGTTTTGATGGTCGGATTGCCCTTCGGCGACAGCGCGCGGTACAGGCTCTCGCGCTGCACTCCCGCTTTTCGGGCCACCCTGGCCATGCCCTTGGCCTCGGCGACGTGTCGCAGGGCAAGCAGCAGGGCTTCTCGGCTACCTGGTTGCTCGGCTTCATCGTGCGAGCGGCTGAGGGGGAGGGTGCCCATACTGGCCTTTCGATTGCACAGAATCAAGCAGCCACCAGATTGCCGACTGGCGCATGTTTGACCTTTGGCGCACCGGCTTGGCGAGCTTGCCAGAGGTCATAGGCGCTTTGCTGCTGCAGCCAGACATCTGCTCGACCGCCGTACTCAATGCCTAGCCACCCCTCAAGGCGCAAGGCCATCTCAGGTGAGATCGCTGCGCGACCGTTGAGTACACGCGACAGAGCTGGACGTGTCACGCCGAGCTGCACCGCGGCATCTGTGATGGTCAACCTCAGCGCCGGCAGGATGTCTTCGCGCAGGGTCAGGCCTGGGTGCGGTGGGTTGTGCATGTGGTTCATGTTGGTTTCCTCTCAGTGGTAGTCCTGGTAGTCCACCAGGATGGCATCGTCGCCTTCGAACGTGAAGGTCATGCGCCAATTGCCGTTGACGGTGATGGCGTAATGACCGGCAAGCCCTCCGGTGAGCGGATGCAAGCCCCAACCTGGCACATTCATGTCGCTGGCGTTCTTGGCTACATCGAGCCTGGCCAATTGCCGCCCTAGCCGTGGAGCGTGGGCGGCCTGAATGCCGGCTTTGCTGCCTGCCTCGAAGAACGCCCTCAGTCCCTTGTGCCGGAAGGTCTTGATCATGGCTCAATTGTATAGCGTAGCGTTACGGGTTTCAAGATGCTAAGGATCTGCGCGGTTACGGCGGGAACAAACTGGATCTGACAGTGTGACGGGGCTAGGCCGGGCGATCAGTCAACGTCATTACGAGCTACTGGAGCATATGCAGCTGTCTGTGCCCGATACGCTCGGCGCGCGGTTGCATGACCTGGCCCAGCTGGCCGAGCAGGGACCGGCGGCGCTGGGTGAACTCGCCTGGCAGGCGCAGATGCAGGCGCACGGAGAGCTCATGTCGAGCGCGCTGGGTGCGGCTTTT
>JABBOE010000106.1 GCA_019351955.1 Pseudomonadota bacterium | reverse complement strand
GTGTGCGGGGCCCGGCGCTGAACACGCCGGCGCCAGCGAGCAGCCGCCAAGCGGCATCCCAAGCTGCAAGCGCATTGCAAGCTTTGCGGTGGCGTGGCGAGCCCCATTCGACAGGCGTGGCTTTGAACCGCGCGACCCGGGCTCGCTCTGCGGCGCATGTCTGCGCTTGCGCCGCAGAATGGTCCCCATTTAAACGCTTGGGCTTGGGCGAGGCTCCGCCGTCTCACCGGCCCGTGGTCTTCACGTGCGCCCCTTCGCACGGGTGCGGCGCCCGAAGTTTCGGGCGCGCACGCATCGCACGCCTGCCGTCCTTGGCTTGGCACGAAGCCGCGCGGATCATGCCAACGCCACACCGGGCGATGATCCGGCTGACGTATGGCCAGCGTTGTCCCGGAGCGCCGAGCGCCGACCCACAAAGCCGTGATCAGCGCTTGCGGGCCAGCGTCAAACCATCACCAATCGTCAACAGTGCGAGGTCAATCCGCTCGTCCTGATGGAGTTGCGCGTTCAGTGCCTGCAGCACTTCGGTGTCCGCATCCTTGGCCGGGTGCGCGACGGCTCCGCCCCAGAGCGTGTTGTCGAAGGCAATGAGGCCCCCGCCGCGCACAAGGCGCAAACAGCGTTCGTAGTAATGCACGTAATTTGCCTTGTCCGCGTCGATGAATGCAAAGTCGTAGCAACCCGCCTCCCCTGCTGATAGGCGTGCGTCGAGCGTTTGCAGCGCGGGAGCCAGGACAAGTTCAATCTTGTGGTCAACGCCCGCCTGTTGCCAAAACGGCTGCGCGATTCGCGTGTACTCGTCACTAATGTCACAGGCCAGCACGTGGCCATCGGCGGGCAGCGCCAGGGCCACAGTCAGCGCGCTATACCCGGTGAATGTCCCGACCTCAAGGCTCCGGCGAGCACCCAGGATTTTGATCAGTAGCGCCATGAATTGCCCTTGGTCCGGCGCGATCTGCATACCAGCGTGCGGATGGTTGCGTGTGGCCTCGCGCAAAGCGGTTTGCGCTGGGTGTTCGCGCAGCGACTGGTCAAGGACGTATTGAAAAAGTTGGTCGTCGATTTGCAGCGTTCGCAAGCTCATGATTCAACCTCGGAAATCACCGTTAGCCCATCTGAATGGATCGCCCGCCCAAAAACGCGCCGAGCCTGGCGCCTTGCCATGCGCGCCCGATCCTGAGAGCTTACGACGCCCTCATCCGCGATGCATCGGCGCCCCGATGCATGGTCGGCACGGCGGGCGGCATTGCTGGGTCCAAGGCGCGTGCCACAGCTGCGCGCTGGAGACAAGTCGCCGATCAGGATCGGCTACCGCCGGGCTGGGGCCCAACGTTCCCATTGCGGCGCGGGCCCGCCACGCCCTTGCAGTGGGGAAAGCGAGGCATTTGCCGGTGCGTTTCACGCTCGCTATGCTCTGTCCCATCGCCATCGCAGCGGGGAATTCAGTGCGGCTGCGCGCGCGCAAGTGCCGTAGGCGAGCCGCGACGGCGTGATTGGTCTCCTTCGAAACAGCTCAAGGGCTTGGGGCAAAAGCCGGTGGCCCAAACCCCACCTATCCACGTTCCGAAACAGGTTCGGTACACAGAGAGTTTGACCATCCATGCAGCAACTTTTCATCCTTCTCGGCGGATCCCTTCTCGCAGTCATGGCCGGGCTCAGTTTCGTCATGCAACAAGCGGTCAACGTCAATCTGCGCGCCAGTCTGGGATCCGCAGCGTGGGCGGGCTTCGTCAGCTATGTCGGGGGCAGCGTCTGCATGCTGGTCATCGCCCTGGCCTCGCGGGACCCGACACCGCATGTCGGCGCTATCGTCAAAAGCAACTGGTGGGCATGGAGTGGGGGTCTGTTCGGTGCGATCTACATCGGCATCGCCATCGTCCTCGTACCCAGGCTCGGCACCGCTGCATTTGTGACGCTTTTGGTGGCGGGCCAAATGCTGGCGTCCCTCGCCTTTGACCACTACGGGTTGTTTGGCCTTGCTCGGCACCCGGTGGATCTTTACCGACTCTCGGGAGCTGCGCTCCTGGTTGCGGGGGTCGTCCTGATGCGACTCTAGGCCCGTTTCGGGTATGCGCAACCTGCCCGACGCGCCGCGCAAGACCCTGGCAGGATGAGCCGGGACGCTGGCAGCGCAATGGTGCCGCGGCCGCATCGGGGCTCAATGCCGCGATCCTGCGTCGTGCCCGGGGCAAGTGAAAGCGCTCAGTCCGTACAAGGCGCTGCTCGCACGCAATCTGTGCTTGGTCATGCCGACGTAACGCACCTCGCAGGACTGGGCCGCATGCGTCCATCAGGACAACGCCGACATCAACGCATCCGGCCCGATTGCGCCGCGCGGCGTTAATCTTATCGTCTCGAACTTGTGCCGGAAGCGCGACCGGCGAGGCCTCTCAGCGATGCCCGCGGCATCCGCGCCACGCCCTCAGGGACGTGGCTTGTCGCGCGCCGGGTCAATCCGTCAGTGAGGCCTCGATGGCCTGGCGGGTTGCCTTCAGCACCGATGGCATTCGAGGCGCGAGCAGATCAAAGAGGGCGTCATGCAGTTTCAGCTCGGCCTTCCATGACGTCGCGTCGGCGTCAATAATGCCGGCAAACTGCTCAGGGCTGAAATCAAGGCCATTCCAGTCCAGGTCCTCGTAGCGCGGGCTGATGCCGAAGAAATGCCCCTCCCCTTCGGCCGTTCCCTCCAGGCGTTCAATCATCCATTTCAGAACACGCGCGTTATCGCCATAACCCGGCCAAATGAATTTGCCATCGGGGCCCTTTCGAAACCAGTTGACGCAGAAGATTTTTGGAAGCGCCGAGGCGTGCTCCTGCAGCCGGTGCTCCATGTCCAGCCAGTGCTGAAAGTAGTCGCCCATGTTGTAGCCACAGAAAGGCAACATGGCGAACGGGTCACGGCGCACAACGCCCTGCTGACCAACCGCGGCAGCAGTCG
The DNA here is from genome assembly GCA_019351955.1 of Pseudomonadota bacterium. Classification (GTDB taxonomy): domain Bacteria; phylum Pseudomonadota; class Gammaproteobacteria; order Burkholderiales; family Burkholderiaceae_C; genus Thiomonas_A. The sequence goes on along the minus strand of JABBOE010000106.1, from coordinate 8,904 downwards.
TTTCCGAGCCCAGCGTAGCCCCCATGTAGATGCCTTCCATCCAGTTGCGCGCCTCGGTCACCAGCGGTACTGTCGTCGAGCGCCGGCCACCGAAAATAAAAGCGTCGATCGGCACACCCGCCGCATCATCCCAAGCCGGGTCAAGCGCCGGGTTGTTGGTTGCGGACACTGTGAATCGGGCATTGGGATGCGCCGCTTTCGCGCCGGTCTCCTTTGCAAGAGCTGGCGTCCAGTCCTTGCCTTGCCAATCGATGGCGTGCTGCGGCGCCGGCCCCATGCCCTCCCACCAGACGTCGCCGTCGTCGGTCAGAGCAACATTGGTAAAGATCACGTCGCGCTCCAGACTGCGCATGCAGTTCGGATTGGTTTCGAAGTTGGTTCCCGGCGCAACCCCAAAGTATCCGGCCTCCGGGTTGATGGCGTAGAGACGCCCGTCACGACCGGGTTTGATCCACGCAATGTCATCGCCAATCGTCGTAACGCGCCAGTTTCCGAGTGAAGGTGGTGGAATGAGCATGGCGAAATTCGTTTTTCCGCATGCGCTCGGGAAGGCCGCGGCAACGTGATACTTGCGTCCAGCCGGCGTGGTCACGCCCAGAATCAGCATGTGCTCAGCCAGCCAGCCCTGGTCTCGGCCCATCGTCGAGGCGATGCGCAGCGCAAGGCATTTTTTGCCTAGCAAGGCGTTACCCCCATAGCCCGAGCCAAATGACCAGATTTCCTGCGTCTCGGGATAGTGCACGATGTACTTCACAGCGTTACACGGCCAGGCCACATCCCGTTGGCCCTCGTCCAGAGGCGCTCCCACCGTATGCATGCATGGCACAAAATCTCCATCGGTGCCTAGGTGATCCACCACAGCCCTGCCCATGCGGGTCATGCGCTTCATGTTGACAACCACGTAGGGTGAATCCGACAACTCAACCCCGATGTGCGAGATTGGCGAACCCAGTGGCCCCATGCTGAAGGGAATGACGTAAAGCGTGCGCCCCTTCATGGCTCCTTTGAACAGCGCGTTCTCACCGGTCTGGAGCAACGCACGCATTTCTGCCGGCTCCATCCAGTTGTTGGTCGGCCCCGCATCCTGCTTGTCCTGGCTGCAGATGAAGGTCCGGTCTTCGACTCGCGCCACATCGGAAGGGTCCGAGCAGGCCAGGAAGCTATTCGGACGTTTGACCGGGTTTAGCCTCTTGAAGGTTCCGGCATCAACCAACTGCTGGCACAGGCGGTCATATTCATCATCGCTGCCATCGCACCAGTGGACCGCCTTGGCACCTGTCAAGGCGGCCATTCGGCTCACCCAGTCGATCAGACGGGTGTTCTTGACGTACGCGGGAGCATGGGCTCGAATTTCGGCCATGAGCGATTGAGTCATCAGAGTCTCCAGTGGATCGGAATGCGACGGTGGCCCGGCATCCGCATCCCTTCTTATGTGGTGTTCTCACAACCTGCCCGGGCCATTCATCCTAGTGGATGCCACATTCGTGCGGTCTGGTCGCAACCCCGGGGCCCCGGCAGCGCGCTCGGGGCGGCGATGCGGGGCCAGGGCATTGAGCGTGTTGACAAGCGGAGGTCGTCGAGCCGAAATTCCGTTCGACTGGCGCGGGTCCGGGTGGACGTACATAAAGGCCGGCGACAGAACACCGCCGTGCTCTCGAGAAGGCAGGACTCGCCGTCCAATTTGACAAAATGCGCGGCGCCTGCTGAACTACAGGTTCGGTCATGGGCATCGCATGGCCACAGCGACTTGGGTGCAGTGAATCATGCTCGTCACAACAACAGAAAACATTCCAGGCTACCGGGTGAAGGACGTCAAGGGCCAAGTCTTCGGTGTCGTGGTTCGAAGCCGCGGCCTTGGTGGCAACATCATGGCTGGCCTGCGCTCGCTCGGTGGCGGGGAGATTACGGAATACACGGAAATGCTCGAGGAGGCGAGACGACACGCCGTGGATCGGCTCGTCAAGAATGCGCTCCTGATGAACGCCAACGCCATCGTGATGATGCGTTTTGATTCCTCGGAGATTGGCCAGACCATGAGCGAAATCGTCGCCTACGGGACCGCGGTCGTCGTCGAGCCCGAGGCGTGAGCGATGTTGAGAGTCGGCACCATTGCTGTGGCCCTTGTGCTTGTTGCACTGGGTGCGTCCGGCCATCTTCTGCACCGACCAGCGTTGCAGCCGCTGCTGTGGATTGGCATCGTCGTGGCGCTCGCCGTCATCCTGGAGCGTTGGCGCTACACGCGTGCTGAGCAACCCCGGGACAATGCATGGGAGCCCACGAATGAGCGATTTGTGGACCCCGGAAGCGGCAAAGTCATGATCGTGCTGTACAACCCGAAGACCGGAGATCGCAGGTACGTTACGCAGCCCTGATCCGCCCAAGTTTGCGCCGTGCCTTTGCGCTGTGTGCCCGCGCTGCGGGCGCTGCGCACGCGCGCGCAGCATGGGTCAGAGCCAAGCGCTTAATCGGCGAGGATCCAGGCGCGCGCCTCGTCCACCTGGTCGGTCGCGAACACTCGCAAGGGAGCAGGCATCACGAACCGCCATGCGTTGACCGCAATCGTGATCAACGGGATATCGGTTACCACGGCAACACGCTCCCAGCGCGACCAATATTTCGTGCCCACGATGAAGTCCGCCCACGCAGCACCGACGTCCACGCCAGAAAAATCCGCGCCGAGTTCATAGTAGAAACGGACCTTCTCGTGTCGGCCCATGGCGGCCTCAACGTCGGGAATGAGCACGTTGTCATAATCGGCTTTGGTGATGCGGCCCCTAGCGATGGCACCAACGACGTTGCCAGGGAGATCCTTCAACAACTCGATCATGGATTGGCCCTCCGTGCACGTTCGATCCCCTGCTCAGTGAGTCCATCAGGCGCATACGAATGCACTTGACGCGCAATTGCAAAAGATACACGCTTGTCTATTGCCGCAAACGGGAGCCACCTTGTTGCCGTCATCCCCGCCCTTGGGCAGCGCCCCTGGCTCACGAGCGCTGCGCCCTAGGGTCCACCGTGCCTGACCCAGGCACGGTGTTACGCTTTTCTTACCTTCCTGTCAGCCCCAAGACTTCCATGGATCACGACGATTTGCAAGGCGCCCTCACCCCCGAGGAGATGCTTGACCTGGATCAGCGGCTGGAACTCATCGACGCCATGTCACTTGGCATGGTTGAAGGGTTTGTCACGGCCGTATTCATCAATCCGCGGCAAGTGCTCGCAGAAGAATTCTTCCCTTGGATCTGGGATCCGGAACTCGGCGAGGCAGCGCCGTCCCTGGAAGACCAGACAGAACTCGAAGGGACTTTTTTTCTGCTCAGCCGCTTTGTTGCCAACGTGGCACTGGACCTCAGCCAGAGCCTTCAGCGTTTCGAGCCCCTGTTCCTGCGTGATCCAGGGTTGGCGAGTTCAGTGGACTGGTGCAATGGGTTCATGACAGGCACACGCTTTCATATGGGACTGTGGGAGCGTGTGGCAAAGGAAGCGCCCGAGCTCTTCGAGGCCATTGGGCGGTTGAGCGACGCTGACGACGAAGCCGATCGTGAGGAACTTGAACGGCTGGTCGCGCCCAGCGTGCTGGGCATTGCCATTGAATTGGACGCGCAGCGGGAAAATGATTGAAGCCGCGCGGCACATGGTAAATGCCCACCGATGGCAAGGATCCGTGCCGAGTGCCCTTTCACGCAAGGTCAACCCGCGCTGTAACCCACGCAACGTCCCGCCGTACAGGCCATAAACGCCGGGCCGCACACCGTTTGGGCGTCCACGCCAGGCCTGGGTACCCAAGAGTGGAGGAACTGTCCTCGATCGTAACGGCGGCGCACCTCACGGGGTTTGCTTTGGATTTGGGCGACCCGCGCCAAGCGTCATGACCGGGTGGCTGGCTGATTGGGTGCTGCCGAAAACGGCAGTGCAGCACGCCATGAGCCGCCACCGAAGGCCGTCTCTCCGGCCTACACTTGACCGGGATCGCTGCAAGGCGCGGCGGTTCCACGATTGGAGGCCATCATGCAAATCGCGATGGGCATTCGGCGCTTGACCTTTGTGCTGCTTTTGGCGTGCCTGCCTGCCCTGTCTTGTGCGGCTTCGGTCCTTGTTGCCATCAAGGGCATGGACTTTCATCCCTCGACGGTCACGGTCGCTCCCGGCACCACGGTCATCTGGACGAACGATGACAGCTTTCCGCACTCGACCACGAGCGACACGAAGGTTTGGGATTCCGGCCTGCTCGATCCAGGCAACAGCTACAGTCACACCTTCGACAAGACCGGCGCGTACTCCTATCACTGCGCTATTCACAGCTTCATGACCGGCGCGGTGGTGGTGAAGTGATGCTTGCGGCTTACGCCACGCCGCCATGCCAACCGATTTTGGCAGCGATCATCTGAAGCCGGTGCCCCCGCTTGCAGTGCCCGAGGTCCAACGCAGCAGCTCGCCGCATCGCAGCGCTAGCGGCGCCGCATTTTTTGTGTCGACTCGCGCCGTTCCTGGGCTTCGAGCGTGAGGCTTGCCGTCGGGCGTGTCAGCAACCGAGGAATACCGATGGGCTCTCCGCTTTCTTCGCACCAGCCGTAACTTCCATCGCGGATGCGCTGCAGAGCGCTATCAATGGCATGCAGATGCTTGCGCTCTCGGTCCCGCACCCTGAACTCGATCAGGTGATCCTCTTCAAGCGAGGCGCGATCCGAAGGGTCGGGAGTCGGCTCAAGGACCTGCAAATGATCTGCAGTCTCTTGCGCTGCACGAAGCAGCGCATCGCGCTCGGCGCAAAGGAGAGCCCTGAAAAACGCAAGCTGTTCCGACGACATGTACGCAGCTGCTGGCGCCGACAGGAGTTCAGCCAGCGTTGCGGGCGTCACTGCAGAGGTTGGGACATCGGTCATGGTCTACCTCGTCGAATGGGCATGTTGGCGCGCGCGCCTTGAACCCGATGCTCACATCATGCCAGTTTCGCATGAACACCGACGAACGGCGGAGCAACCGCTATGCCTGGCGGCGAGCATCACAGCAACAAGGCGGCGAAGGCGCCGCAAAGCGCCGGGCCCTAACCACAGGCATCGCCTTGCTCGCCAGCGCGGCGTGCCGCCTTCTGCATTGCAACAATCATGGGGCGTCATCGCCAGGTTGCGTACGATACTCGATGCTTTCGTCCACTTTCCGGAGAACCGACGTGCCCCAAACCGCGACTGACCACAACGCCAAGCTCGCCCGGCTCGACGCGCTGTTGCTGCAAGACTGGGTACCCAACGCAGCCATGGACCTCTCCATGCTCGACGGGTTCTTTACGGCCGCGATTTCCAGCCCCAACGATATCGCGTTCGACCGAGCTCTGCCGAGGGTCTGGGATGTGGAAGAAGGCGTTGTCGAGCCGACGTTCCCATCCAGGGAGGCGGCCGAAGAAATGCTCGGTCTTCTTCGCGAGCATTGGGACTATGTCGCAGCGATGCTCGGGCAAACACCAGAGCAGTTCGACCCCGTGTTTTCCGAAGGTCCGGAGGGGGTTGTCATCGAGGACTGGTGCCTGGGTTACATGGCGGGCATGCAACTGGATCCCAAGTCTTGGGACGGCCTTTCGGACGAATTGCGAGATGTGCTCGAACCGGTCTTTCTTTATGGAACGGAGGAAGGCGAAGACCTGCTGAAAGAGCTGGCGTTAACACCTGAGCAGTGCGACGATATCGCTCGCGCACTTCCCGACATGGCCCTGGCTCTATACGATGAGTTCCACCCGCGGCCATGACAGGCGCAGCTGGCATCCAGATGCAAGACCATGGACCTACCCAATGCAGGGCTTTTCCCATGCTGGATGACACGAGGACAGTGCCATGGATATGCTGCAGACGGCCAGCTTTGGACCCACTTGCGAACGGCCAGTCAACGCATCGCGGCGCAGACCGTTGTTGGTGTGCAGTCCAAACTCCCGGCTGTGCCATCCCGACCACAACCCGAAGGAAAAACCCATGAAAAAACTTGCTCTGTCACTTGTGCTGGCCAGTTTTGCCATTGCCCCCGCCTTTGCTGCCATGAAGGAAAAGCCCCTCAAGGTGGAGCTGGCTGCACAAAATAGTTCTGGCGAAACCGGCTACGCCATGCTGTACCCGCACGGCGCCAAAACCAAGGTTATCGTGCATCTGAAGGGCACGCCCAAGGGCGTGGCGCAACCTGATCATATCCACAAGGGAACCTGCGCCAATCTCGACCCGAAGCCGGCCTATGTGCTCAAGCCCGTGGTCGACGGCAAGTCTGTCACAACTGTGCACGTTTCGGTCGCCGATCTACTCAAGGAGCCGATGGCCATCAACGTGCATGAAAGCGCCCAAGACCTCAAGAAGTACGTGGCTTGCGGCGACATCACAGCGCCGAAATAAGGCGCCCTGCGCTACCACCTGGAAGGCCGGCACTGTGACCGGCCTTTTTTCCAGCGCGCACGCTGCTGCCGCCAAGACACGCTCGCGTGGATGCTCCCGCGATGAGGCGCTACCCGCTGTCGTCGGGACACGCCCGATGCCATGCCCCACCAACACTCAGTTGACAGCCTCCCCGCCCTTGGCCCGCGGCCACCGCTTGCACGGGAAGGGCAGAGATTCCTACGGCGCTACGCATGCGTGACCTCGCGCGCAGTCGCTTCGGTGGGTTCCTGCTTCATCGAGGGGCCTGAATGCGCCACCTCTCCACCGCCTTGAGCCCACGTCATCGGCCCGCAAAGTCGACGTCTTGCGGGGCCGCCGCTGATCAGTTCCAGCCGCCGGAGTCGTCCATGCCGCCGCCGCTTGCGTCATCGGACCAACTGCCCGCGTCGTTCACGCCAAAGTCTTGATCATCCGGCAACGCTTGCGAAGCGTCCGCGTTGGGCATGAAGCCTCCGCCTTGTGCCATGCCTGAATTGTTGTGATCGAACAACTTGTCGACCAGCATCTCACCGGCTGCAAAGCCTGCGCCCATCCCAATCCCGGTGCCAACCGCGCCCAGGAAGCCGCCCGAGCTCCCAGGCTGAGGGTAGGCGCCGGGCTGAGCGCCGAAACCGGTGGGCGTGTTCGGATTCGGCCACCCCGCCGGCATAACCTGAACCGGCTGTGGGCGCCTTGACTTGCGGTAGACGGCAATCAATATCAGCACCGCCGCCAAGCCCAATGCGCCACCAATAAGTGTGCCCATGGGGAATGGCGATCTTGCATTGGCCACATGGCCGGTGTGGCCTGCGATCTGCCGTTGAAACGCGTCCAGGTTGGCCTGCCGTTCAAAGGGCAACCCGGGATCAAGGCGTTTAGCCAGCTCCAGCTGATTTGCTGCCTGGGCCCACTGTCCTTGAAGCGCGAGCACCCGCGCGTCAACATAGTGTGCCTTGCCAGAATTCGGGTAGGCCGCGAGAACTTGGTTGATCTCGCTCTGTGCCTGCTGCAAATGACCTGTTGTCGCGGCTGTGTAGACGTCGTGAATCGACGGAACGCTTGGTGCCGCCCATGCAGGCGCCGCCAGCAAGGCAAGGATTGCGATAAATATGTATTTCATGATCTGTGGAAACCCAAGTTTTAACGATCCAATGTCATCATGCCGGGCGGTCCGCGACGTGGCAGCAGCAGTCATGCACAGCCTAAGGGGCTTCGACACCCTAGCATTGATGCGTGAACTGCCGCTCCGTCCTCTCGATGTCGTCACACCCAGAAAAACGGCACATTGCTGGCGGCGAGCGCGTCACGCTGGGCCTTCGCGCGCAAAGACCAAGGCCTATTTCTTGCTAGCCTTTTGGGCGGCCAGGCGTCGGCGCAACCAAGACTGCGCCTGTGCCTTGCTCACCTCGGCCAGCCCGCCCACGTCCAGCAGCAGCCGCGAACTTGACAGACAGCGGCCCGTTTGAGCGTCGTACAACACACCCGTGATACCGTCGGCGAGCACTTGGTGACCGCCGTGGAACGACAGCTCCACGACCAGACGCTGGCCCAGAAACAAACGCCCGGGATTCAGGCTGCTCCCGGCGTGGGGCAAGGTTTTACCGTCGATCCAGTGGCCCAGCGCCGCCACGGCCCCGGCAGACAGATGGGTCGCGCCGGAGGTCGAGCCTCCCAAGGGCGCGTCAGGCCCAATAGAAGAATCCATGGTTGGGGTCAACTTAGGTGTAAGCATCCCACACCATAGCGCGTTTGCTGCAACTGCGCGCAAAAAGGGTGTCATCGCCCGCTGCCCAGGCACAATGATTACGCGTGTGATAGCCCTGTCTTGATGGCGCTCGCGTGACGGCTTGCATCACGCGAGCGCCACAGCCGCCAACCCACCAGCAAACCCGGGGGAGCTGCAATCACGCTGCACTTGGTTGCAGGGGAAATCGGGGAATTTCAGCGATCAAGCCTGCGCATCGTGCTGCTGGATATAGGTCTTGCGCACGTCCAGCACAGCGACCCCGACAGGGATCACGCAGTCGTTCTGGCTCCAGCGAACTGGGTTGCAGTCGAAGCGGTCAAGTAGCCGATTTTGCCGTTGCGCCACATCCCCGTGAATAGACGCATTCAGGGTCAGGGGTCTTGCACATTGCCGGAGCGCGGCGTAGATTTGGATCAAGCACAACAAAAACAAGGAGGTCGTATTGCCTATCAAGTGGGAAATATTCTGACCGACGAACACGCTGCGGCGTGAAACGGCTCCCGCCCATGGGAGCCATGCGTCAGGCACTGCACAGACCATGCGTCAGTCAGTGCCTGAACTTTTTTGGGTCCTGCTGCTGGCGGCGGCACGAAGTGCGTACCCAGGGAAGAACAGCGCGGGCCACAACGACCCACGCCCCATCGGCTTTCCGCAGGATCGGGATGTAACATCTCCCGCCGCTAAACGCATGGCGTCGCGGGGGTTTCGCGGGCCAAGGACTTGGACCTGCGCCGTTGCCGTGGCAGAGGTTTGGGTCTCGCCGCCACG
>JABBOE010000010.1:40775-48222 GCA_019351955.1 Pseudomonadota bacterium | reverse complement strand
AATGGTTGGGGCCTGAGCGGGTGAGTTTGACGAACACGCCATTACTCTAAGCTAAGACATCACCAATGTAAAGGAAAGACGCATGCACGAAATCGTGCCATTACACGAAACCCCAAGAACTGCACGCTAACTGATTGATCGCATTGAGCGGTCGCTCGCTTTTACGTCCGGAACCGTTGAACTCGGGGGGGATTGCCCACGCCGCTGGCAATTCCCACAATCCGGCACTAGCATCGCGTTGCTGACGATCAGCCCGTGCCCACAAGGCGCGGAGGCGGCCCGGGCGCAACACGTTTAGGGCCAGACGCACAACCCGCAGCACGCGCTGCATGCGGCGGCCGCTCATCCCCCAAGGCTGCCCACCAAGGAGACAAGTGCCATGGACGCACCCCTTCCCGAAGCGATACGCCGAGCACTCGCATCGGTCTCGCTCGACGACAAATACACCCTTGAATCGGGCCGCGCCCTGATGAGCGGCATTCATGCCCTGGTGCGCCTGCCGATGTTGCAGCGCCAGCGCGACGCCGCGGCCGGGCTGAACACGGCGGGATTCATCTCCGGCTATCGCGGATCCCCGCTTGGCGGGTATGACCAGGCGCTCTGGAAGGCGAAAAAGCTGCTTGCCGCCAACAACATCGTCTTCCAGCCGGGCGTGAACGAGGAGCTGGCAGCGACGGCACTGTGGGGCACGCAACAGTTAGACCTGTATCCGCAAAGCAAGCAGTATGACGGCGTGTTCGGCATCTGGTACGGAAAGGGCCCCGGAGTGGACCGTTGCTCCGACGTGTTCAAGCATGCCAACATGGCCGGCACGGCACGGCACGGCGGGGTCATCGCAGTGGCCGGCGACGACCATGTCGCCAAGAGCTCCACTGCGGCGCACCAGAGCGACCACATCTTCAAGGCCGTGGGTTTCCCGGTGTTTTTTCCGAGCAACGTGCAGGATATCCTGGACCTCGGCCTGCACGCGCTGGCGATGAGCCGCTACAGCGGGGTGTGGGCAGGGATGAAGACCATCCAGGAAGTGGTCGAGTCCTCGGCATCGGTGGACGTGGCGCATGACCGCGTGCGCATCATCCTGCCCACCGATTTCGAGATGCCGTCGGCAGGCGTGCACATCCGCTGGCCGGACGACCCCTTGTCGCAAGAAGCGCGGCTGATGGACGTGAAGTGGTACGCGGCCCTGGCCTATATCCGCGCCAACCGTCTGAACCACACCGTGATCGACAGCCCGCATGCGCGGCTGGGCATCATGGCCTCGGGCAAAGCCTATAACGACACGCGCCAGGCGCTCGCCGATCTGGGCTTGGACGCCGAGGCCTGCGCGCAGCTGGGAATCCGCCTGCACAAGGTGGCAGTCGTGTGGCCACTGGAAGCTGCCATCACGCGCGAATTCGCCACCGGCTTGCAGGAAATCCTGGTGGTCGAGGAAAAGCGCCAGGTCATTGAATATCAGCTCAAGGAAGAGCTCTACAACTGGCGCGAGGACGTGCGCCCGAATGTGATTGGAAAATTCGACGAACGCGAAGGAGACCGGTCTGGAGGCGAGTGGAGCCAACCGAACCCGGGCGGCAACTGGTTGCTGCCCGCCAAGGCCGACTTGAATCCAGCCGTCATCGCCCGCGCGATCGCCAGCCGGCTCGACCGCCTGGGCATCCTGCGTGAAGCCGGGGTGGACGTGCAGCGCGGAATTCGGGAGCGCATGGAAATCATCGGCGCCAAGGAGCGGGCGCTTGCGGCGATGCCCATCTCCGAGAAGCGTCCACCATGGTTCTGCTCGGGCTGTCCGCACAACACCAGCACGCGGGTGCCGGAAGGATCGCGCGCGACGGCCGGCATCGGCTGCCACTACATGGTCGTGTGGATGGATCGCAGCACGACAACCTTCAGCCAGATGGGGGGCGAGGGCGTAGCGTGGGTCGGACAAGCACCGTTCAGCAAGGACAAACACGTGTTTGCCAATCTTGGCGACGGCACGTACTACCACTCCGGTCTGCTGGCCATACGCCAAGCCATTTCCAGCCAGGCCAACATCACCTACAAGATTCTGTTCAACGATGCGGTGGCGATGACCGGTGGCCAGCCCGTGGAGGGCGGCCTCACGGTCCCGCAAATTACCCGCGAGCTGCAAGCTGAAGGGGTGCGCGAGATCGTCGTCGTCACCGACCAGCCGCAGAAATATGCCGGTGTCCACGACCTCGCGCCCAACATCGCCGTGCACCACCGTGACGAACTCGACGCGATCCAGCTGCGCCTGCGCGACGTGCCCGGCACCACGGTCATTGTCTATGACCAGACCTGCGCGACCGAGAAGCGCCGGCGCCGCAAGCGCGGGTTGATGGAGGATCCGCCGCGGCGCGTCGTGATCAACCCGCTGGTGTGCGAAGGGTGTGGCGACTGCTCCGAGCAGAGCAACTGCCTGTCCGTGGAGCCGCTGGAAACCGAGTTCGGCCGCAAGCGGGCGATCAACCAAAGCACCTGCAACAAGGATTATTCCTGTCTCAAGGGATTCTGCCCGAGCTTTGTCACGGTGGAGGGCGGGGCCTTGCGCAAGCCCAAGCCAGTCCAGGCCCCCAGCGTGGATGCACTGCCCGGCTTGCCCGAGCCGGCCATTCCCGATCCCGTGAAGGCCGACCGCGCCGGCGGCGGCTGCTACGGCATCCTGGTGGCGGGCGTGGGTGGCACCGGGGTCATCACGATTGGCCAGCTCCTGGGGATGGCCGCGCACATCGAGGGCAAAGGCATCGTCACCCAGGACGCGGCGGGCCTTGCCCAAAAGGGCGGCGCGACATGGAGCCACGTGCTCATTGCCGACACGCCGGAGCAGATCCACACCACGCGCATTGCCATGGCCGAGGCCGAGCTCATCCTGGGTTGTGACAGCATCGTGACGGCCGACCGCGAAACGCTCTCGCGCGTGCGTGAAGGCCGCACCTATGTGGCGCTCAACACCCACGGCACGCCCACGGCGACCTTCGTGCACCAGCCGGACTGGCAGTTCCCGGCCGCAGCCTGCCGCGCCGCCATTGAGCAGGCGGCAGGGGCCGGGCAAATCGCCGGGTTCGATGCCGAGGACGCTGCCGTGCAGTTGCTGGGCGATGCGCTGTATGCCAACCTCATGCTTCTGGGTTTCGCATGGCAGAAGGGCTGGCTACCGCTGCAGCGTGCTTCACTGCTGCGCGCCATTGAGCTCAACGCCGTGGGGGTCGAGAAGAACAAGGCTGCGTTTGAATGGGGTCGTCGCGCTGCCGCCGACCCCCAGGGCTTTGCCGCGCTCACAGCGACTGGACAGGTGATCCGCTTCGTTCGCCGCCCCTCGCTGGACGAGGTCATCAAGCGGCGCGTGGAGTTTCTCACCGATTACCAAAGTGCTGGCTACGCCGCGCAATATGCGGCGTTCGTCGCCCAGGTACGCGCGGCCGAGGGCCCACTGCAGTCGAGCCGGCTGAGCGAGGCGGTGGCGCGCTACCTCTTCAAGCTCATGAGCTACAAGGACGAATATGAAGTGGCCCGGCTGCACCGCACCCCCGAGTTCGCCGCGCAAATCCGGGACCAGTTCGAGGGTGAGTTCAAGCTGCATTACCACCTCGCGCCGCCTTTGCTGTCAAAGCGCGATGCAAAAGGCCACTTGGTGAAGCGCGAATTCGGGGCCTGGATTGGCACCGTCTTCGGCGCCCTGCGCCACTTCAAGGTTCTGCGCGGCACGGCGCTGGATCCCTTTGGCTACACGGCGGAGCGCCGGCAAGAGCGCGCGCTCATTGCGCGCTACCGCGACACCGTGGGCGAACTGCTGCGCGGGCTCAATGCGCAAAACCTTGAGCTTGCCGTGCGCATCGCCAGCGTGCCGGAGCATATTCGCGGCTTTGGCCACATCAGGGCCTATCACCTGGAGCCGGCGCTTGCGCAGTGGGATGCGTTCATGCTGCAGTGGCGCCAAGGCGGATCGAACACCGGCGATGGAGCGCTGGCGTTGACCGTCGCACGTTCACAACCCGAGCACGTCTGATATTTTCGGCCGCTTCGGGCGACGTGGAGGGGTCCCGGAGGCACGGCGAGCGTGCACCCAGGACCCCTGCTGGGCGCACGCTCGCCGCCTCAGCCCGGATGCGCTCCGGATGCCTTGTGGGGCGTGCCGCTGCGCTACCGGCGCTCGAAGATCCAGGACGCCGCAATGCCCAGCGCGAGGCCCCAGAAGGCGCTTCCGATGCCGAACATGGTGAGGCCAGACGCGGTGACGAGAAAGGTGACGAGTGCAGGCTCGCGTTCGTCGTCTGTGCCCAGCGCATTGAGCAGACTGTTGCCGATGGTACCCAGCAGAGCCAGTCCGGCGATGGCGACCACCAGAGCGCGCGGAAACGCTGCGAAGACGCTGGCAATCGTCGCGCCCATGACGCCTGTCACCAGATAAAACACGCCGGCCCAGACGGCTGCGCGATAGCGCCGCGCCGGGTCGGGGTCCGCATCCTTGCTCATGCAGATCGCTGCGGTAATGGCCGCGAGATTGAACGAAAATCCGCCAAACGGTGCGAGCAGCACGCCGGTGAGACCGGTCCAGCTGATCAGGGGTGATGATGGCGTGGCGTAGCCGTTGGTGCGAAGGACCGCCATGCCGGGGACATTTTGCGAGGCCATCGTGACGATGAACAGCGGCAACCCCACCCCCAGCACGACGGGTAGGGAAAACGCCGGCGAAGTCCATATGGGGTGCGTGAATGCGACCCTGATGCTGCCCACCCTGATCATGCCCTGCGCCGCGGCAACAACGAGCCCGAGCAAGAAGGTCAGGGGCACGGCATAACGCGGCAGATGACGTCGGGCGATGAGAAAGAGCCCCAGCATGAGGCTGACGAGCAGGCGCTGGTCGGGCAAGGCGGCAAAAGCATCCAAGCCAAACTGCAAGAGCACCCCGGCGAGCATCGCTGAAGCCAACGCCTTGGGAATGCGTCGCATGATCTGGTCAAACCAGCCTGTCACGCCGCAAAGTGCGATCAGCGCCGATGCGAAAACAAAGGCGCCGATTGCCTCGGCCATGGGAACTCCCGCTAATCCAGTGGCGAGCAAGGCCGCACCTGGTGTTGACCAAGCGGTCAGCACCGGGCTTCGAAAATAAAGCGAGAGTCCGATGCATGTCAGCCCCATGCCGATTCCGAGAGCCCACAGCCAGGACGCCATCTCGGCCGGCGAAGCGCCTGCGGCGCGCGCCGCTTCAAAAACAATGGCTGCTGAACTCGTGTACCCGACCAGCACGGCAATAAAGCCGGCCGATACGTGCGCGGGCGAGAACCAGCTCGCGATGCGATTGCCCACCATTGGCTCCTCTGTTTTAATCTTCCACCGTGCGCTATTGCGCACGGTGGAAGATTAACAGATGGGCGTTATAACGCACGCTCAGACGTTGGGAGAAGCCGTCATGACCGCAGAGCCTGCAGTGGATGACCCGCCTGGTCCGCACGAGATCGGTCGGACCGTGGCCACGCGGTTGCGCGAATTGCGCAAGCAGCGCGGCTGGAGTCTTGATCGTGCCGCGCTCCAGACCGGAGTGAGCAAGGCCATGCTTGGGCAGATTGAACGCGGGGAGTCGAGCCCAACGGTCGCGACGTTGTGGAAGATTGCGGGGGGATTTGCCTGCTCCCTGACGAGCTTTCTTGTTGACGCGGCCGAGCCCTGGGCTGACAGTCATGTGCGCAATGCCGCCGCCTCGCGCGCGAAGCCGGCCAGCGACGACATGCTCGTGGCCCCGATCTTTGCCTACGACCCGCGCTTTGCATTCGAATTGCTCGAGCTCACGTTGTTGCCCGGGTACGTCCGCCACTCCGAACCGCATACGGCTGGCGTGACGGAGCACGTGATCGTTCTGCAGGGACGCATGGATGTGATGTTTGCCGGGCAATGGACATCGCTTGCGCCCGGCGACGCCGTCCGGTTTGCCGCTGACAGGCCCCATGGCTATCGCAATCTCGGCGACTCAGCCGCTGTTTGCCTCAATCTCATCCATTACACCGTCACCGCACCGCACCCAAGCCACGGAGGACCATCGGCGCCTGCACAACCATGAGGCCACTGCGGCGCGGCGACACGCCGGCCTGCCCAAAGCCAGATTCAGGCGTCGACCGGAGCACCTACGCCGATGCCGCAGCGGCACGGCATCAAGGTTGTGCGTGGCCCGATCAAAATTCGGTCGGGTCCACGTCGATGGCCCAGCGAACGCGCGCCTTGCTTTCCAGCAGGGATGCGCGCCACTGCGTGAGAAAGCCCTGCAACGCTGCGCGGCTCGCGCCTTCCACCAGGATGTGCTGCCGGTGGACCCCGGCCACGCGGGCCAGACTTGCAGGCACCGGCGGGTAGACCATCAGGCCCGCCGCCTGTGCCGGCGCAGCCGCCAAGTCGGTGGCCAGAAGCAGGAAGGCCTCGAGCGTCTCGGCGCGCTTGTGCTCGGCGCGCAGCAGCGCCTGGTACGAAAAAGGCGGCATCCCAGCCCGCTGGCGCTCGACCAATTCCTGCGCAGCAAAACTGCGGTAGTCGTGAGCGCGCAGCGTCTGGTACACCATATGCTCGGGGTATGCGGTTTGCACCAGCATCTCCGCGGCATGGACGGGCGCCACAGCGGAACCCTCGGTCCCGGCAGTGCGGGCGGTGGACACCGTGCCTGCACCCAGCTCGCCACCGGCGCGCCCGGCTCGTCCGGCTGCTTGCATGATTTGGGCGAACAGGCGCTCCGGGCCGCGCACGTCGTGGGTGAACAGACCGGCGTCGGGGTTGAGCGCGGCCACGAGGGTCACGCGTTGAAAGTCATGCCCCTTGGTGATCATCTGGGTACCCACGAGAATGTCGACCTCACCCGAATGAACCTTGGCGAATCCGCTTTGCGCAGCGCCTCTGCGCCGCACGCTGTCGGCGTCAATGCGGGCAATGCGGGCCTGCGGGAACAGCGCCACCAGCGCCTCTTCCACGCGCTGGGTCCCGCGCCCCAGGGGCTGGAGGTCAAGACTTCCGCAATCCGGACAGGCACGTGGAACGGGCGTGCGATGACCGCAGTGATGGCAGCGCAGGGTTCGGTCCGTGCGATGGAAGACGAGATGCGCGTCGCAATGCGGGCAGTCCGATAGCCAGCCGCAATCCGGACAGCGAAGCACCGGCGCGTAACCGCGCCGATTGATGAAAAGCAGACATTGCTCGCCGCGCGCCAGGCGCTGCAGGATGGCCTCCTGCAGCGCGGCGCCAACCAGCCCGCCAGTACGCAGCAGCGCGTCTTGCCTCGCGTGCAGCAGGCGCACGTCGGGCAGGCGGCCCGCGGCACGCTCGGGCAGCTCCAACAGGCGGTAGCGTCCCCGTTGGGCCGCGTGCCAGCTCTCAAGCGCGGGTGTGGCCGAACCCAGCACCACGGGCACACCGCGCTGGTGGGCACGCCAGACCGCCAAGTCGCGTGCGGAATAACGCGCGCCTTCCT
>JABBOE010000010.1:0-40765 GCA_019351955.1 Pseudomonadota bacterium | reverse complement strand
CTTCCTGCTGCTTGTAGGAGGGATCGTGCTCCTCGTCCACAATGATCAGGGCCAGGCGCGGCACACTGGCCAGCGCCGCCAGACGGGTGCCCAGCACGATGCGCGCCTCGCCGCTATGCGCCGCGCGCCAGTGGTCGAAGCGCTCGGCCTCCGCAAGGCCACTGTGCAACAAGGCGATCGACTCCTGCGGAAACCGCTCGGCCAGGCGCGTTGCCAGCGGTGGCGTCAGGTTGATTTCGGGGGTGAGCACCAAAACCTGCGTGCGTGGATCCTTCGCCAGCGCATGCGCAACGACGCGCAGATAGACCTCGGTCTTTCCGCTGCCGGTGACTCCGAAAAGCAGGAATGGTGCGAACCCCTGTGCCTCGCACAACGCGTTCACGGCGGCCTGCTGCGCCGCCTGCAGCGCGTGCGGCGGCCGGATCTCCGCGGGTACACCGGGGTCATCGGGCATGCGCGCCGCCGGCCCTGGCACAGGCTCCACCCAGCCCTGGGCAGTCCAGTCGCGCAGGAGCGCCGCGGCCTTTGGATGAAGCCGGCGCGCAGCGGCGATCGCCAAGGGCGGCGTGGCGCGGGTCTCGGCGTCGCCCGCATCCTCCTCCAATTGCGTAAGCCCGAGCGCGGAGGTCAAGCGCGCAAGGGCGGCATGGCGGGGCACGATCGCGGCGCGCAGCGCCACCTGCCCTGCCGGGGTCAGCCGAAAGGCTGCGTGCTCCCGGCGCGCGCGCTGTGCCGCCACGCGCGCCGCCACAGCGGCCGCACTGCGGCTGCGAAGCCAGCCGGGCAAGGCCGCCCCCATCAGTTCGCCCAGTGGCCGCTGGTAATAGCTCGCGGCAAAGCGCAGGAGGGCCAGCCAGTCCGCACCGAGCGGCGGCAACGTGTCCACAACCTCGGTCACCGCGCGCAACGTTGCCGACGCCGCGCGCGCTGGTCCGGCTGCATCCAGCACAACCCCTCCCACCGTCTGGCGCCCGAGCGGCACGCGCACCAGCGTGCCGGGTACCAAGGCTTCGGTGTGCGTGTAATCCAGCACGTCCCAAAGCGGTGCATCCACCGCGATGTGAAGCACAACGACGGGCGGATTCCCGACTGTCGGCCTGTGCGCTGGGTCAGGGTTTTCCACGAGATGGGGTCGCGAGGGGGAGAATTAAGTGAGTGTTGACTCGCACGCAGCCGCCCGATTTTTCAGGCCGTGGACAAACCGAAAAAGTCAAGTCTGCTTGTGAATAACTTTGTGCATAGGCTGCGTCTTCTGCGAAATCAAGCTTGTGGATAACAATGTGAGTATCTTTTCACGCAGTTGCAAAAACTTGATTTTTTCGTTTTAAATCAATCTGTTAGTCAGGAGAACTTCAAGTCAAGCCTGTGATTTTCATGCTGCACTGCATATCATCCCAAAATGTGCATAAGCGCGCACCGTTCTTGACCTGAGCGCACGTTTGTGGTGGGTATGCGCACCGCCATCGCTCTAGACGCGGAGCTTTCGACTATGCGCGTGCACGGCCTCGACCAGCGCTGCCACATGCTCGGGCGGCGTGAATTGCGAGATGCCGTGCCCGAGATTGAACACATGCCCCGCAGCCGCGTTCGCGGCGACGGGACCGAAACTCTCAAGAACCGCGCGTGCCTGCGCCGCGATGCTGTCCGGTGGCGCGAACAAAATGGCGGGATCGAGATTGCCCTGAAGTGCCACACGGTGGCCAACCTGCTCCCGCGCCGCACCGAGATTGACCGTCCAGTCCACGCCCAAGGCGTCGGCACCGCTATGGCTCATGGCTTCGAGCCACGGACCGCCACCCTTGGTAAACAAAATGACTGGCACCCGCCTGCCCTCATGCTCCCGCTTGAGCTGGGAAATGACGCGCTGGCTGTAGCCCAGTGAAAACTCCTGAAAGGCTCCGTCGGCCAAGGCACCGCCCCAGGAGTCGAAGATCATTGCCGCCTGCGCGCCAGCATCGATCTGCGCGTTGAGGTACGCGGCAACGGCGTCGGCGTTCACGCCCAGGATGCGGTGCATCAGATCAGGGCGTGAATACAAAAGCGTCTTGGTGAGGCGCCAGTCATCGCTGCCGTGTCCCTCCACCATGTAACACGCCAATGTCCACGGGCTCCCAGAAAAGCCAATGAGCGGCACACGTTGGGTGTCGCCCTGCTGCAGCGCCCGGCGGATTTGTGCCACCGCGTCGAAGACATACCGCAGCCGGCCAAGATCAGGCGGGCGCAACGCCAAAACGTCCGCCTCGGTGCGCAGCGGGCGCTCGAAGCGTGGCCCTTCGCCCGCCGCGAACTGCAGGCCAAGGCCCATCGCATCTGGCACAGTGAGGATGTCGGAAAACAAGATCGCCGCGTCCAGAGGGAAGCGCTCCAGCGGTTGCAGCGTGACCTCAGTGGCGAAGTCCGGATTCTGGGCCAAGGCCAGAAAGCTGCCGGCACGCCCGCGTGTGGCGTTGTACTCAGGCAGGTAGCGCCCGGCCTGGCGCATCAGCCACACTGGCGTGTAGGCAGTCGGCTGACGCAGAAGGGCGCGAAGAAAAGTGTCGTTCGAGAGAGCGGTCATCGGGGTATTGTCGCAAACCCCGGATGCCCGACCCCAAGCGCCCCATCCTTGCAGCGGCTAGACCTTCCGTAATCGATTGAGCTGATGCAACTCATATTCCACGCGCACCTTCGAAGCGTTGACCTTCGCCACCGTCTCCTCGATCCCCTTCACCGCACGTCCGGCGGTGGGCGCATACCAAAAATGGGTGATGACCGTGGCATTTGGCGTGGCGTAGCGCCCCTGAAGGCGCAGCGTGTTGAACGTCCCCGCAGGCACCTGAACCCATTCCTCCGCTTCAACCGTCACCTGGACCTCAATCGACGCATGCAACTCCCATTCCGGTTGGCTTTGAATGATGGTCTCGCTCCAGCTCTCGCCCGGTGCCATGGGAAACCGGAATTGCGGAAAGGCCGGGCTGTAGGTCACGGCCTCCCCCGGGACCATTTCGCGCGAGACCAAGTCGAACTGGTCGCTGTAGATATTCTTCAACCACGTGGCGTCTGCTTTGTCCCCGTTGTTGACCTCGATTTGAATATGCCCGCCGTCCAGGAGCGCCACGACCCGGCTGCGCATGCGCAAGCCGGCGTCCCGGTGATCGCTGTCGTCCAGGGTGCGAGTGAGAAACAGCCACTCATCGCCGACGCGAATATCGGGGCGAAGCAGCCTGCTGAAGGACTGCGCAGAAGGGGTCGAAGATGCGGTGAGCGAAGTCGTGTCCATGCGCTGTGCTCCAAGCGTGTCGTGTGCCGCAGAGCATATCCCGCGCGCAAATCCGGCATTACATGCGGTGGAATGTTTCGAAGGTTGCCGCGCCCGGCGCTCCCGCCGCGCTCCAGAACTGGGAGCCGCAAAGCGAACCAGCCGAAAACATCATCGCGGCACCCCAACGACGCCCTTGGCCGGCTGGAACTGCCCACCAGGAATGCCGCGTCAGCGCTTGACAGTCTATTGCAACTCAATTGCAATAGATCTCCGATAGGAGGACGCCTGGTAGGGCTGTTGCCTCCGATTACCCCCCGTCTCCCTCCCACTCAGAACCCCATGCGTTCAAACCCGTTGGCTGCGCTCGGCTTTTGGCTGTTTTCAGCGCTATGCGCCTGCGCCCAGGCGGCGCCCGTCCCGGTCGTGGCCGCGGAAAGCACATACGGCACCATCGCGCAGGCCATTGGCGGGCCCTATGTGCGGGTCAACAGCATCATCCAAAACCCGAATGTGGATCCCCACCAATTCGAGGCCTCACCGCAGACAGCCCGCGCCGTGGCACAGGCTGCGGTGGTCATCATGAACGGCCTGGGGTATGACGACTGGATGCGCAGCATGCTGGCTGCCAACCCCCGGCCTGGCCGGGTGGTGATGGTTGCCGCGCAGCTGGGCGCCTCCATCGTGATGCCCAACAAGAATCCGCACGTGTTCTACGACCCGCGCGTCGGCCTGTTGGTGGCCCAGCAGTTGGCAAGCCAACTGGAGAGCCTGGACCCGGCACATGCGGGCGATTTCCGGCGCAATTTGCGGGCCTTCGCACAGAGCTTGCGGCCGGTGGACGCCGCGATTGCCCAACTTCGCGCGCGGCACCCCCATCTTGCCGTGACGGCCACGGAGCCGCTTTTTGATTACATGCTGGGCCTGCTGGACTGGAAAAGCCTTGGCGAGACCTTCCAGTTGAACGTGATGAATGGCACCGAGCCAACACCAGGGGTGGTTGCGCGCTATGAAGACAATCTTCGTCACCGCCGCGTGGCGCTCTTGATCTATAACCGGCAAGTGAGCGATCCGCTGACTCAACGCATGCGCGATACCGCGCGCGCGAGCGGCATACCAACCGTAGGACTCGATGAATTCGCGCCACCCGGCAGGGGGTACGCACAATGGTTGCTTGTCAGCTTGCGCACCGTGCAACAGGCGCTGCACAAAGCGGAGGCGCAATGAGACACCCTGTGCAGGGCGACGCAACCCTTGGCGGCCGCGATGCCGATGCTGCGGCCGCGGCGCCATCGGCCTGGGCCGTCTGTGCCAACGCCTTGACATGCAGGCGCGCGGCACGCGCGGTGATCGAAACGCTGGACCTGCGCATCGCCCCTGGCCAGTTGGTCGGCGTATTCGGGAGTAACGGATCGGGCAAGACCACGCTGCTGCAAACCCTGGCTGGCATATTGCCTGTCGGTGGGGGCCAACTTGAATTGCTGGGAGAAGATCCGGCGCAGGCGCGTACGCGCGTTGGATACGTGGCCCAGAGCGTCCCCGAAGGCGCATACGGGCGTGTGGCCGTGGCCAGCTTCGTCGGCGCCGCCTGGGAAGGTGAGCGCTGGGGCCTAGGTCTGCGTGGGGCGAGCAGGCGAAACCAAGCCCTGCAGCAGGCGCTGCGCAGCGTGGATGCGCTGCATCTGGCCGCCCGACCGATGGCAGGGCTTTCGGGCGGTGAACGCCAGCGTGTGTGCATTGCACAGGCGCTGATCAATCCGGTGCGCCTTCTGCTCCTGGACGAGCCGCTCTCGAACCTCGACCCGCGCTCCCAACAAAGCGTTCTCCTGCTGGTGAACCGCTTGTGCCGTGACGAAGGCCTGACGGTGCTGCTGACCGCGCATGACATCAACCCCCTGCTGCCCGTGATGGATCAAGTGCTCTATCTTGCGGGCAAGCGCGGTCGCATGGGCACGGTCGACGAAGTGGTCAACGCCGAGTCGCTCAGTGCGCTGTATGGCCTGCCCATGTCCGTGGCGCGGCATGACGGCTACATGTTCATTCACCCGACGCATGGCTTCATGCCCGAGGTCTCACCCCATTGTGGCCACGCGCACAACTCTGGGAGCGCGCCATGATCCTCGGTTTGGACTATGGCTTCATGCGCCACGCGCTCTTGGCCGCCAGCAGCATCGCCGTGGCCAGCGCGGCGATCGGCTACTTCGTCACGCTACGGCGGCAAGCCTTTGCTGCTCATGCGCTGTCGCACGTCGGCTTCACAGGCGCAGCGGGCGCCATTTTGCTGGGACTGAGCCCCTATCTCGGCCTGTTTGCCTTCACGCTGGCGGCTGCGCTGGCGCTGGGCCTGGCCGGCGGCAGACTGCGCGAGCGCGATATCGGCATCGGCATGGTGCTGATGTTCGCGCTTGGTTTGGGCGTGCTGTTCCTTAACCTGTATACGGCCAACGCGCAGGCTGCCATGAGCATCCTGTTCGGCAGCATCGTCGGGATCACGGCACAGCAGGCCGCCTTGTCGCTCGGCGTGGCACTCGCCTGCCTGCTGGCGCTTGCGGGCATCTACCGCCCGCTGGCATTCGCCAGCCTCAACCCTGAGGCCGCGCGCGCGCGCGGCGTGCCGGTGCGCGCTCTGGATCTTCTGTTCATCGCCTTGGTGGCTGCGGTGGTGGCCATTGCGGTGCCGGTGATCGGCGCACTGCTGATTTTCGCTTTCCTCATCGGCCCAGCCGCTGCAGCGCAGGCGCTGACGCGCGGCATGGCGCGCGGCGTGCTGCTGGCCATGGTTCTTGCCCTCCTCCTCACGTGGGCGGGACTCGCAGCGGCGTATTACATCGGCTATCCGTCCAGCACCTGGATTGCTTCGCTGAGTTTCGCACTCTACGTCGCAGCGCAATTCATGCATCCCGCCGATGCGCCAGGCATCGCCTCCTGAATCCCTCGTGCGGGCCTCGGCACGCATGGAGCAACTGGCCCAGACGCTGCGCCAGCACGGGTTGCGTGCCACGCCAGCCGCGCTGGCAGTCCTGCATGCGCTCGATCAAGCGGCTGCGCCACTCGCGCACGATGCCATCGCAGCCCGACTGGCCACATCGTCGCCCGTCGATCGTGTCACGCTTTACCGGATCCTCGACCGCATGACCTGCGCCAGCTTGATCCATCGCTTTCAGGGCCCGGACCGCACCTGGCGCTTCAGCTCGAATGCCGGCGGCAGCACGGCCAGCATGTTTGCCTGCACGCGCTGCCACAGCGTGGCCCCGCTTCCTGCCGCTCCCGCCTTACCGAAGGCGCTGGCCCAGGTGCGGGATCAGTTGCGCCAGCAAGGACTGACCAGCCTGGCGACCGAAATCACCGTGCATGGACTGTGCCCGCGTTGCCAGGGTTGCCCCAAGCCCGCCGCCTTAAAAGTGTGAAGCGGCCGTGCCTGCAAGCCACGACACGGCGCTGGCCAAGAGGAATATGAGAAATTTCGTGTTCGATTCGAGCCCCATGTTCTCGAAAAGGCGTCGCAGCCACCACACGGCCACCGGGTAGGAAATGAAGGATACGGCCAAGCCAAACATGGGTCGCAGAGGACAGGTTCGCGTTACGGCCCGCATTATCGGCAGGGTCGCCCCGACGCACTGTGTGCGCCTGTAACAAAGGAAACGCCGTCACCTCCTCACCCGGAGACTCTCGTGCCGGGCGTCATGGAGCCCTGGGCCGCGGCCGACCAGGGCCAGAGCGTGGGATCGGCAAAACAGTCCTTCAGATAGTCGACCCACAGCCGCAGGCGCAACGGCATGTGCTTGCGTTGCGCAAACACGGCGTGAATGCCCACGGGAGGCGCGCAGAAGTCGGCAAGGACCTCCACCAATCGCCCGGCCGCCAAGTCTTCGCCCACTTCCCACATCGAGCGCCAAGCCAGGCCGTGCCCTTCCAGGCACCACTGGTGGAGCACCGCCCCGTCGGTGCAGTCAAGCGGGCCGCTGACGCGCAAATGCTGCAGTTCGCCGTCAATTTGAAAGACCCATCCGCGGGGCTGGCTTGCCACCGAGGAATAGGCCAGACAGCGGTGACGCGATAGATCCTGCGGCGTGTGCGGCGCCCCATGGCGACCGATATAGGCCGCCGACGCCACGCAAGCGCGACGGCTTTCCCCCAAGCGAACGCCAATCAGCGGCGAGTCAGCCAGCGCGCCCACGCGCACGGCGCAATCGTAGCCCTCGTTGACCAGATCAACGAGCCGGTCGGTCAGGTCCAGCGACAAGGTGACGTCCGGATTGCGCTCGCGGAACGCAGGCACCAGCGGCGCGACATGCTTTCGACCAAAGCCGGCGGGCGCCGTAATGCGCAGGTGCCCGCTGGCCTTGACGCCGCCGGCGGTCACGCTCGCTTCCGCGCTCTGCAGGTCGGTCAACAGCCGCTGGCAGTCTTCCAGGAAGGACACGCCTTCGTGCGTGAGCGTGATGCGCCGGGTGGTGCGCACCAGCAACTTGACCCCCAAGCGGGCCTCCAGTCCGTCGATGCGTCGCCCAATGATCGCGGGCGCCACGCCTTCGGCATTTGCAGCGGCCGTCAGGCTTCCGCGGCTGGCTACGGCGACGAACGTTTCAATCTGCTTGAGTCGATCCATATTGGTGCGTTTCTTGATTCGGGCCGTGCAGGTGAAAACTCTTTCATATTTCTTGGGTATCCAGGCCGTGATTCGGCCTTATTACCACCATTGATGTCAAGACTGTCTTACGCTGGCGCGGCCACGACACGGGCCGATCGACCTACACTTTGCAGTGCAGCATAAAAAAACGATCGTTCGCGCCAAGAGCGACCTGGCCAATTGACGCACCGCATCATTTTGAATTCTGAAAAGCCGTTCACAGGAGATTCGCATGCAATCCATAGACCTACCCCAGGGCATCAGCATCACCGCTCCCCACAACCCCGCGTTCGACGGCGTGCTGACGCCGCCGGCGCTGAACTTCGTGGCGACGCTACACCGGGCATTCGAGCCACGTCGCCAAGCGCTCCTCGCCGAGCGCGCAGCACGCACAAAGCGGCTCGATGCTGGCGAGCGCCCTGACTTTCTCCCCGACACACGTGCCATCCGTGAGGGGAATTGGACCATTGCCCGGTTGCCGAAGCCGCTTGTGACGCGGCGCGTGGAGATCACCGGTCCGGTGGATCGCAAGATGGTCATCAACGCCTTCAACTCGGGCGCGGACAGCTACATGGCGGACTTCGAGGATGCGAACAGCCCGAACTGGGACAATCAGATCCAGGGTCAGATCAACCTGTCGGACGCCATTCGCCGCACCATCGTGCTTGAGCAGGGTGGCAAAACCTACAAGCTGAACGACGAGATCGCCACGCTGCAGGTGCGCCCGCGTGGCTGGCATCTGGACGAAAAGCACATGCGCGTGGACGGCCAGCGCGTGAGCGGCTCCTTGTTTGATTTTGGCCTTTACCTCTTTCACAACGCGAAAGAGCTCATCGGGCGCGGCGCGGGGCCCTACTTCTATCTGCCGAAGATGGAAAGCCATCTGGAGGCCCGCCTTTGGAATGACGTGTTTGTGATGGCTCAGGACACACTTGGCATTCCACGGGGCACCATCAAGGCCACGGTGCTGGTGGAGACGATCCTGGCCGCGTTCGAAATGGATGAAATCCTGTATGAACTTCGCGAGCACAGTGCTGGCCTGAACGCGGGGCGCTGGGACTACATCTTTAGTGCCATCAAGAAGTTCAAAGTCGACCGCAACTTTTGCTTGGCCGACCGCGCGCAGATCACCATGAACGTGCCTTTCATGCGGGCCTACGCGCTCCTTCTACTCAAAACCTGCCATCGCCGTGGCGCGCCAGCCATTGGTGGCATGAGCGCGTTAATTCCCATCAAGAATGATGCGGAAAAAAATGCCCGCGCCATGGAGGGAATCCGCGCTGACAAGCGGCGCGATGCGACCGACGGCTATGACGGCGGCTGGGTCGCCCACCCGGGGTTGGTTGCCTCCGCGATGGAGGAGTTTGTTGCCGTCCTTGGCAACAAACCGAATCAGATCGAAAAGACGCGCGATGACGTGACCATCACGGCTGCCGATTTGCTGAACTTCGTGCCTGAACAGCCGATTACGGAATCGGGCCTGCGCAACAACATCAACGTCGGCATCCATTACCTCGGCGCATGGCTCTCCGGCAGCGGTGCCGTACCCATTCACAACTTGATGGAAGACGCCGCCACGGCTGAAATCTCACGAAGCCAGGTGTGGCAATGGATCCAGTCTCCAAAAGGGGTGCTTGACGACGGGCGCAAGGTCACTGCCGACATGGTGCGTGCGCTCATACCCGAAGAGCTTGCCCATGTGAAGGCAACCGGCGCTCACGGGCAGTTCGACAAGGCTGCGCAGATTTTCGAGCGTATGGCCACCGGTCAGGAATTCACGGAATTCCTGACTTTGCCGCTGTATGAAGAATTGGGCTGAGCGACGCCCCCGCGCAGTCCTTGCTGCGGCGTTGCGCGGGTTGGGTCCGGCCTTGGGCAAGGAGTCGATCTCCAGTCCATGGGCTGCGACCCCGCCCTGCGCGACGCCGTGCCGCGTTTTTTCACGCTGAAGCTTCGCAGAAGGGCGAGGATGTCCGAAGTGCGCCCTTCCCATCCCAGCGCCACGATGGCATCGATGTAACCAGCCTCACCTGGATATCCCTGGGGCGGCGGGATCCTTCAGGGAAGACCATGTGGAGATGCCCAACGGCTTGCGTACAGGCACCACGATCGAAGCCTAGCCCGCATCGGCAATCTTGAGGCGGTCCTGCATTGCGCCGGCCGGGCAGTGCAAGGAGATGGTGCCGGCTCGTCGGGCAATGCTGACAGTCATCGAGGCACCTCGGCCATATGGCTGGATTTCGCCGCAACAAACGCAGCACTTAGGCTGGTTGCTCAGCACACCGCACATGCATCCGTTCGAAGCGCCGGGCAAATCAGTTGGTCGTGCCGGGGGCCGCGCCGGGCACCTCCGCAGGGCTCGGGCTATCGATTGCAGCACTACCGCCCTGGGCCTCGCCCGAAGTCGGGTGATCGTCCGGCTTGTGTGCCTTGCGCTGGAGCTTTTCCTGCTTTTTGCGCTGCTTGGCGAGTTCCTTCTGGCGTTTTTCGTAGGAGTAATTCGGCTTGGCCAATGGTTATCCTGATGAAGTGAGAAAGGGTGAAAGCACGCGGCGGCGAACCAATCGGACGCGCTGCGCCATTTTCGCTGTGAAAACGGCCTCGATTATTGCCCATCCAATGACGACACGTGACTCGATTTCCACACGAACCGCCACCGACAGCATCCGCTCGACGTTGCCCGTGAAGAAATCACATCGTGTAACGGCGGTGATCCAGCTTAGCACTTCGTCGAGCCCGCTGTGGCGAATCAACAGGACGTGCCGATCTCGCTGTAACCCGACGCTCTATGCCTTCGATTTTGCAGTCACTGATCTCCCGGGCGCATGCTCCCGGTCACCCGTTCGTCTGCGTGCGGGTCAATCAGGCATTGCCGCGGACCGCTGTGGCCGTCCTCGGGCCCATGCTGCCGATCGAAGCAATTCGCTTGAGCTGCACGCAGGGCGGCCATCCGAAAAAAGCCTCGACTGGAGAAGAAGAGCCTTGGGTTTCTCAGCCTATGCGTGGCCGCGTCCCCCGCGGCGGATGCACTTGACCTCGCGCCCGAAATTGTTAGGACATGCATGCCTGCTGGGTCGTGCATGTTGCCCCGAAAGCCGATTGGCGCGCTCTGCGCGACCCTTGTGGTCACGCCTTGGTGCGGCAGCGTACAGACGCATGCAGTTCGCGCCACCAAAGTGCAGTGGGCCCGTTCACCTGTATCTCGATAGGAAATCATCATGGTTTACTCAATATCCGCTGTGACGCTGCTGGAGATCTGGCGCTTGGAGCTTGTACAGGTCCGCTGGGGCCCCAATGCAACCCGCGCAAGACGGAAATACAAGGGATGACCGGCGATGTCGGCGCGCAGGGCACCTGAGCAAGGAGTGGCGGCACCATCGTTGTTGCCCCACCGCCACCCGCGCCTGTCGCGCAGCAGGCGGGAGATTTTTGTGATCGCTGCGATCAGCCGCCGTGCAAATGCTTGCCCGAATCAGCACATCGACTCGGCGATGTCCGCAATCACTGGTTCGCGCCCTGAAAATGTCTTGTGCACCAATCAGCATCTGTCGTCCCGTTGGCTTTCCTTGCTGCCGACAACTGTCGGGTGAGCACGTGGCGTGTGTTGCAGCCGTTCGTCTGGCTGCGTACGGAAACCCAGAGCCATGAAAACACCCACACTTCCGACCGATTTGCTGCAGCGCATGGACGCCTACTGGCGTGCCGCCAATTACCTGGCGGTCGGCCAGATTTTCCTGTGTGACAACCCTCTGCTGAAACGACCGCTGGCGCTGGCGGACGTGAAACACATGCTGCTCGGCCACTGGGGCACCACGCCAGGGCAGAACTTTATCTACGTGCACCTGAACCGGCTCATCAAGCAATACGACCTCGACATGATCTATGTCTCCGGCCCCGGCCATGGGGGCCCGGCTGTGGTTGGCAACACCTACCTGGAAGGCACGTACAGCGAGATCTATCCCGATATCAGCCAGGACGAAGCGGGGCTGCAGAAGCTGTTCAAGCAGTTTTCGTTTCCCGGCGGCATTCCCAGCCACGCCTCGCCGGAGTGCCCTGGCTCAATCCACGAAGGCGGCGAACTGGGCTACTCGCTCAGCCACTCGTTCGGCGCGGTGTTCGACAACCCCGGCCTGATCGTCGCCTGTGTCATTGGCGATGGCGAAGCCGAGACAGGGGCGCTGGCCACCTCGTGGCACTCCAACAAGTTTCTCGATGCGGCGACCGACGGCGCAGTGCTGCCAATCCTGCATCTGAACGGCTACAAGATTTCCAACCCCACCGTGCTCGCGCGCATCAGCCACGAGGAGCTGGAGCAGTTGCTGCGCGGCTATGGCTGGGCGCCGATCTTCGTCGAAGGGCACGAGCCGGCGCTGATGCACGCGGCGATGGCGACCGCGCTCGACACGACGCTGGAACAGATCAGGGCGATCCAGCGCGACGCCCGTGAGCATGGCAATTTCACGCGGGCACGCTGGCCGATGATCGTTCTCAGGTCGCCCAAGGGCTGGACCGGGCCGAAGGTGGTCGATGGCCTGCAGATCGAAGGCACCTTCCGGGCGCATCAGGTTCCCATCGCGATATCGGCGTCCTCGCCGCCCGAACATCTGCAGCAGCTGGAAACTTGGCTGAAGAGCTACCACCCCGAGGAACTGTTCGACTCCCACGGCCGCTTGCGGGCGGAGCTGGCCGAACTGGCGCCCACAGGCACGCGTCGCATGGGGGCCAATCCGCATGCCAACGGCGGCATCCTGCTGCGCGACCTGCGCATGCCGGATTTCCGCGACTACGCCTGCACCGTGCCGCAACCGGGTGCGCCCGGTATCGGCGATACCCACGTGCTCGGCCCATTTCTGCGCGACGTGGCGAGAAACAATGGCGCGCAGCGGAATTTCCGCGTGTTCGGCCCGGACGAGACACTGTCCAACGGGCTGGAGTCCCTTTTCGAGGTCACAATGCGCCAGTGGGACGCACCCACCGTGCCGAACGATGAATGGCTGGCCCCCAGCGGCCGGGTGATGGAAATGCTCAGCGAACACCAGTGCGAAGGCTGGCTGGAAGGCTATCTGCTGACAGGGCGGCACGGGCTGTTCAATTGCTATGAGGCGTTCGTTCACATCGTCGATTCGATGTTCAACCAGCACGCCAAGTGGCTCCAAGTCAGCTCGCACCTGCCTTGGCGGCACAAGATCGCCTCGCTCAATTACCTGCTGGCCTCGCATGTCTGGCGGCAAGACCACAACGGCTTCACGCACCAGGACCCCGGTTTCATCGATGTGGTCATGAACAAGAAGGCCGGGGTCGTGCGCGTCTACTTCCCGCCGGATGCCAACTGCTTACTGTCGGTGATGGATCACTGCCTGCGCAGCCGCCACTACGTCAACGTGGTGGTCGCGGGCAAGCACCCGGCGCCGCAGTGGCTGGACATGGAGGCTGCAGTCAAGCATTGCGCTGAGGGCATCGGCATCTGGCAATGGGCCAGCAACGATCAGGAGGAAGACTCGCCCGACGTCGTGATGGCCTGCTGCGGCGACGTGCCCACGCTGGAGACGCTGGCCGCCGTATCGATCCTGCGCGAGCACCTGCCAGCGCTGAAGATTCGCGTGGTCAACGTGGTCGACCTGATGCGCCTGCAACCGCAAAGCGAGCATCCGCATGGCTTGCGCGACGTCGATTTCGACGCGCTGTTCACCGTGGACAAGCCGGTCATCTTCGCCTTCCACGCCTACCCGTGGGCAATCCACCGGCTAACCTATCGCCGTACCAACCACCACAACATCCACGTCCGTGGCTACAAGGAAGAAGGCACCATCACCACGCCGTTCGACATGACAGTGCTGAACGATCTGGACCGTTTCCATCTGGTGATAGACGTGATCGACCGCCTGCCGCAGACCGGCGACCGTGGCGTGTACCTGAAGCAGCAACTCCAGGACAAGCTGATCGAGCACAAACGCTACATCGACCAGCATGGCCAGGACATGCCCGAAATCCGCAACTGGGCATGGGCAATCCGCAATGAACACGCCAATGTCCAAAGACGACGCAAGGAAACTGCCACGAAACCGGACGCCGACCCGGCTAAGCCTGCAGCGTAGCCCGCGCCAAAGGATGACCTGAAAACCGAGCCGCTGCCGGCGCTGGAAGCGAAGCTGCGGTCCTTGCCCGAGGGCCTCACGCAGGCTGCGAAAACCAGGCGTCTGTCAGCGCACGAGTTCTCGCGCCGAGCGAAGGGCGGCGGGACCCGGCGCAAGGCCGCCCGGCGGGTCGAGGCTCGGCACGGCGTCGCCCACCAGCCCATGCGCTGGTCTGCAATCCTGGAGCGCTGCTGTGCGTATTCGAGGACCTTGGCGTGCAGCGGCAGGCCGAAGCAGGACGAGCAGGGACGCCGGCAGCGCAATGACGCATCCGCGAAATCGGGGCTCAATGCCGCGATCCTGCGCAGCGCCTGGGGTCAGATCAAGGCATTCAGCACTGAAAAGGCGCCGCGCGCGGGCATGTGCCGCGTGCGGCCACCTACACCCGGACAATCGGCACACGCAGGCCGCTTTCGTCTATCAACGCTGCAGGCATCAGGACAACACCGACGCCAACGCATCCCGCGTGATTGCGCAGCGCGGCGTGGGTCGGATCCTCTCAGGCCAAGACCGGGCGCGCGACCGCAAGCGCACGATTCGCCTGCGGTCCAAGGTTCAACCAGGGCCGGAACGGTTCAAAGCCACACCCACGGAGACCACGGTCAGCCTGGACAGCAGCAATGCCTTCCAGCTCGGGTCGGTGCCGCGGGTCACCCCCGCAACAACGCCAGGCGTTGAGCGGCGGGAGAGTTCATCTGATCGCCATTGATGATCGCCACGGAAGGCGGTGCGGCGCATCTTCATCCCCCCCAACCCTGCCGTCGGTCGCAGCCTGAGAACTGGTCGCACCAACTCATCGGCTCACCCATGCGCGCAACAGCCGGGCGACAACGTGTGGGGGCCGCGTACGCAAATAGGCTTCTCCTGCCATTTTGATCGCCTCACCTTGCGTGGGATGCGCATGCACCACGGTGGCCAGTGCGCCCAAGCCCATTCCCGCCACCATCGCCATTGAAATGCCGTTGATCATTTCACCAGCATCCCGGGCAACGATGGTGGCTCCAAGAATGGTATCGGTCCCTTCACGGATGTGAATTTTCACAAAGCCGTTTTCTTCGCCATCTGTGATGGCGCGGTCGTCATCATGCATCAGCACCGTAAAGGTTTTCACTGGAATATCGCGTTCGCGCGCCTGCCGCACCGACATGCCAATGTGGGCGATTTCCGGGTCGGTGTAGGTGCACCACGGAATCGTCAAGACGCTCATGCGCTTGCGTCCATAAAACAAGGCGTTTTGAACCGCGACGCCCGCCGATGCCACCGCCATATTGCTGTACTTGTGCTCCAGGCAAACATCTCCAGCGGCGTAAATGCGTGGATTGCTGGTGCGCAGGAAATCATCGACGTGGACCCCTGCTTCAGGGTCGTAAGCTACGCCGGCAGCTTCCAGCCTGAGCGCACGCACTGCCGGCATGTGACCGATCCCAGTCAGAATTTCATCGACATCAACGGTGGTGACCTGACCGTCATTGACCAGTTCGACGCGTTTGCGGCCGTGTTCCATGCGGGCGCTGACGACATCGCTATTCAGGTGGATCTCGACGCCATCGCGTGCCAATGCGTCAGACATCATCTGCGCCGCGTCACGCTCCTCCTTGGGCAAAAACAAGGGGGCGTCGTGGGCGATGATGGTTTTCACGCCCAAGCGACTGAACGCCTGCGCCAATTCGCAGCCAAGCGGACCGCCGCCAATCACCAGCAGCCTGCGCGGAGGCACCGTCAGGTTGAACACCGATTCGTTGGTCAGGTAACCCACCTCGGTCAGGCCCGGGACTTCGGGCACGATGGAACGTGATCCGGTGGCGATCAGCGCCTTCTTGAAGCGCAGGCGCTGGCCGGCGACTTCGACCGCATCGGCGCCGACGAAGTGTGCAACGCCGAAATACAGATCGATGCCTTCAGCGATCAGTCTGGCAGCTGAGTCCACGCGGCTGATGCGCGAGCGGATGCGTCTCAACCGCTCCATCGCCATCTGGAAATCAACCTCAATTGCCCGCGGTGGGACAGCGCCAAAATTTGGGGCGTTGCGCATGTCGGCATACACGCGCGCGGTTCGAATCATCGCCTTCGAAGGCACGCAACCGTAACTCAGCGAGCCGCCGCCAAGCCGGTGGCGCTCGATCAACGCCACTTTCACGCCACGCGCGGCTGCGGTGCTTGCGGCTGCAATGCCACCAGGGCCGGCGCCAATGATGAGAAACTGATAAACGCCGGATGGCGTCGGGTTGATCCAGTTGGCCGGGCTGACGTTGGACAGAAGCTCTTGCTCGTGGGGATCTCCTCCCAGGCCAGCGCTTGCGTTCGTGGGGGGCGGCGTGGTTATCGGCATGGTTGCAAGGTTGCGGCGATCACAGCCACCCGCCTTTGAATCCAGCACGGCGCAAGCCGGTCTGGAGGATTCTTGACTGACGGCCCAATTCCCATAAGAGGCCGCTGCGGTAGTTTTCAATCATCAACACTGTCATGCCTTGGTCCAGCCCAAATTCGCCCGCGGAAATCCAGCTTGCATCGGTGGCGTTGAAACTGGCGTTAATGCCGCTGGAACGCAAGGCCTCGCCTTGGTGAGGCGCGCCTGTGGCAAAGAGATTGCGCATCGCGGGCAGCGCAATCTCTGGCGCAAAAACCAACGACGCCGTGATCGATGGGCCCGCGATGGTGCCGTCATCAGGGCCGTACGGAACACCCCGCGCGGCATAGCCGAAGAACGGTTGTTGCTGACCGCCGATGAGTCGCGGCTCTGCGGTTGGCCCTTCACCCGCAGAAAGGCCCCAGCAGTTATCTGCATACCCGATGAAGCTGTGCGGATTGCGAATGGCATATTCGCGCTGCACATAAGTGGCACGACGGCTGTTTTCGAAATAGTCGCTTCGCTTCTCGCGCATGAATCGATCGCGGATGCCCCGAAAGTCGATCCACGCATGGGAGAACTGGTGAATGAACAGAGGCCCCGCATAGAGAAAATCGTAGCCGTAGAGATTCTCCCATTGATAGGTCACCGTCCACGCCTCAAAGCTTGGCGCGGTGAACGGATGCGTCGGCGAACCAAGGCCCAAGGCATAAAGCAGGATGGCTTCGCTATAGCCCTCCCAACCATAGTGCAAGAAACCGCACTCGGGCTTCCAGCCTTGGGCCACGGTTGCGCCGTCGTATTGCGCCCAGCGCCAATTCACCCTGCGGTACAAGCGATCGGCCAGTTCACGCAGTTCCACCTCGGAAGGGGTGCTGGCGTCAAAGTACGTGGCGGCGGTGAGCATTCCAGCGATCAGCAAGGCGGTGTCAATCAGCGACAGTTCGGACTGCCAGACACGGACGCCTGTTTCCATGTCGAGAAAATGAAAATAAAAGCCTTGATAGCCGGTGGCCTCAGGGCCTCCCGTCTGGTCGCTGTTCCAAAAGAACCGCATGCAGCTCAGGCAGGCTTGCACGGCAGCGTCGCGTTCAATCCAGCCATGCTCCACCGCTACCGGATAGGACGAAAGTGCAAAGCCGGCCACCGCGATGCTTGCGGGCGAGCCCTGCCGCGTGGTGTCGGCGACCAAACCGTTTCGCGGGTTGCTTGCTTTCGGAAAGTAGCTGAAGGCGGCCTGCTGCAGGCTATCGAACATGGCCGCATCGGCGTGTTTCATCGCCTCAGCCGTGATCGCCGCGTCAAGCTGGATCGACGTATGCATCATCACCCTTCCAGCGGGTTTGTCGGAGTCCGAAATCAGACAAGATGCCGGCACCATTCATCCGGTTTGGCTGGCTACTGCTGCGGCCTTCGGAGCCACTGGCGTAATGGCAGCATCCACAATGCGTTGCGCCTCTGTGAGAATGCGCTTCAAGTGCTCTGGGCCCTGGGTGCTCTCCGCATAGATTTTGTAAATGTCTTCCGTGCCCGATGGCCGCGCGGCGAACCAGCCGCTGCTGGCCACAACCTTGATGCCGCCAATCGGTGCGTCGTTGCCGGGCGCCTTGTTGAGGATGTTCTCGATTTTTTCTCCGGCGAGTTCGGTTGAGCCAATCTGTTGCGGTGTCAATGCAGCCAACTGCTTTTTCTGCAGCGCTGTGGCCGGCGCTTCCACTCTGTCAGCCAGCGGAGGATTGCCGAAGGCCTTGGCCAATTCCTCATACAGGGCGCCAGGATCGTGGCCAGTGCGGGCGGTGATTTCGGCAGAAAGAAGCGCCGCCGTCAGGCCATCCTTGTCAGTGGTCCAGACCGTGCCGTCGCTGCGTAAAAATGCAGCGCCTGCGCTTTCTTCGCCTGCAAAGCCCAGCGTACCGTCCAGCAAGCCTTTGGAGAACCACTTGAACCCGACCGGCACTTCGTCCAGGGTACGACCAAGTCGGGCTGTGATCTGGTCGATCAAGCGCGTGCTGACAACGGTCTTGCCAACGGCAGCCTGCGCGCTCCATTGCGGCCGATGCCGAAACAGGTAATCGATTGCGACCGAAAGATAGTGATTCGGCATGAGCAAGCCTGCGGTGGGAGTGACGATACCGTGGCGGTCATGGTCGGTATCGCAGGCAAAGGCGATGTCGAAGCGGTCCTTCATCGCAAGCAGGCGCTGCATCGCGTATTTCGATGACGGGTCCATCCGAATCTGCCCGTCCCAGTCTAGGGTCATGAAGCGAAAGGTCGGGTCGACGATCTCGCTGACCACTTGCAAATCGAGCTTGTAGCGTTCCGCGATGCGGGCCCAATAGTGCACGCCCGCGCCGCCCAGCGGGTCGACGCCCATGTGGATCTTGGCGCTGCGAATCACGTCCATATCAACAACGCTTCCAAGGTCGCCGACATAGGCGCCGAGAAAATCATGCCGACGCGTGGTCGCTGCACGCAGGGCCTTGGTGTGCGGCATGCGCTTCACGCCATCAAGGCTCTTTTCGAGAAGGCGGTTGGCCGTAGCGCCAATCCAGTCGGTGATGTCCTGACCGGCGGGGCCGCCATTGGGCGGGTTGTATTTAAAGCCCCCATCGCGCGGCGGGTTGTGCGACGGCGTCACCACGATCCCGTCCGCCAGCCCTGTGCTGCGGCCACGGTTGTGGGTCAGGATGGCATGCGAAACGGCTGGCGTCGGCGTGTATTCATCGTTCAAGGCCAGCATCACCTCGACGCCATTGGCAGCCAGAACTTCCAGCGCGCTTGCGCATGCTGGCTCGGATAACGCATGCGTGTCGATTCCCAAGAACAGCGGCCCGTTGATGGCATGCGCGTTGCGGTATTGGCATATGGCCTGCGTGATGGAAAGGACATGCGCTTCGTTGAACGAAGCGTCAAAGGCCGAACCACGGTGCCCCGAAGTGCCGAAGGTCACGCGCTGCGCTGCGACCGTTGGATCGGGGATGTTGACGTAATACGCTGTCACGAGCTTTGCCACATCGACCAGGGATTCGACGGGCGCTGCCTTGCCCGCAAGCGGGCTTATGTGGGTGTTCATGGTCGTGCTCCTGACTCAGATGATGGCCGGCGCGCCAGTTGCTGCCTGGCGGCTGCCACGACATGCGCGACGTCAAAGCCAAAAAACGCCTCGGCGACCTTGCCCGGCGCCGACAAGCCAAACGTACGCATGCCAAGAATGGCGCCGTGTTGCCCCGCATAGCGCTCCCAGCCCAGCGGCGATGCCGCCTCGACGGATACACGCGCCGTCACCGCTGGCGGCAGGACGCTATCGCGGTATTCCGCGGATTGCGCCTCGAACAGCTCCCACGATGGCATGCTGACGACGCGGGCTTGTATGCCCTCGCGCATCAATTCTTCACGCGCGGCAACGCACAACGCCACTTCGCTTCCCGTCGCCAGCAGCAGTACGTCCGGTTTTCCATCAGCCGTGTCGGCCAGCACATAGGCACCTCGCGCGAGCCCGGAGGCACTGGCGTAGCGGCTGCGGTCGAGTGTGGGAAGCGCCTGGCGTGTCAGCACCAGGCTGACGGGCCGGTCCGTCATGTGCATGATGACCTTCCACGCCTCCACTACTTCATTGGCGTCGGCCGGGCGCAGCAGCACCATGCCGGGCATCGCCCGAAGCGAGGGCAGCTGCTCGACGGGCTGGTGCGTCGGTCCGTCTTCGCCCATGATGATGGAGTCGTGCGTCCAGATGTAGATCAGCGGAAGCCCCATCATCGCGCTGAGCCGAATGGAGCCCCGGCAGTAGTCGGTAAAGACAAGGAAGCTGGCGGCGAAGGCACGCAGTTTCGACAGAGACAGGCCGCTCGCCACAGCGCACATTGCATGTTCGCGAACGCCAAAATGGACGTTGCGCCCGGCATAGGAATGCGCCCTGTCTTCATGACCAGAAGGTGGCTCGAAGTCGCCTGCAAAATCAAAGCTCAGATGGGTTTTGGTCGATGGTGACAAATCAGCCGCACCCCCCAGCAGCCAGGGCATGTGCGCGCCAATGGCATTGAGCACCTTGCCCGAAGCGTCTCGCGTGGCGATGCCCTTGGAATCCGCTGCGAAACTCGGCAGCGATCTGTCCCATCCGTCGGGTAAGGCGCGTTGCTGCATATGCTCGATCTGCAACCCAAGATCTGGGTACTGGCGTCGATACGCGTTGAATAACATCGTCCAATCCGCATGGGTCGTGGCGCCACGCGCGCCAAATTGCGCGCTGAAGTGCTCTGTCACGCCATTTGGAACCGCAAATTGCACGTCGGGGTCGAAGCCAAAAAACTCTTTGGCAAGACGTACCTCTGCGATGCCAAGCGGTTCGCCGTGGGCTTCCTTGGTGTCTTGCTTGTGAGGCGCGCCGTAACCAATGTGGCTTTGCACGATGATCATCGTCGGCCGGTCATCGGTTTCGATGAAGCGCTGCAAACCGTGCGTCAGGGCATCGAGGTCGTTCGCGTCCGCCACATGGACAACCTGCCAGCCGTAGGCTTCGAAGCGCGCGCCAACGTCCTCCGTGAAGGTGATGGCGGTCGAGCCCTCAATGCTGATGTGGTTGTCGTCGTAGATCCAGCACAAATTGGCGAGCTTCAAATGACCGGCTAGTGATGCCGCCTCGCTGCTGATGCCCTCCATCATGTCGCCGTCGCCGCACAAGGCGTAGACGTTGTGATCGAACAGCGCAAAGCCTGGGCGGTTGTAGGTGGCTGCGAGCCAAGCTGACGCCATTGCCATGCCAACGCTGGTAGCCGCGCCCTGGCCAAGCGGACCGGTCGTGGTCTCGACGCCGGTCGCGGCACCGAATTCCGGGTGACCCGTGCAGCAACTTCCCGCCTGGCGAAAGTGCTGCAGCGCGTCCATGGTGACGGCCTTGCCGAACGGCTCGGCGTCCGTCTCGCTGCCGAGCGCGCCCTGGGGCTTCACCCGGCACAGCAACAAGAGGCTGTAGAGCAGCGCCGAGGCATGGCCCGCTGAGAGCACGAAGCGGTCGCGGTTTGGCCATTCGGGCGCGTTCGGGTCGTAGCGCAGAAAGCGCTGCCACAGGCAGTAAGCGGCGGGAGCTGCATCCAATGGCGTACCGGGGTGGCCGGAGTTTGCCTTTTGCACGGCGTCGATGGACAGCGTGCGCAGCGTGTTGATACAGAGCTGATCGAGTTGCGCCGGGGTCGGCGCCTCGTTGCGATCGGCGGGGAGAGTGCTCCGCACACGCTGGTTCATGATGCCACTCCTGGCATGGCGCGGGTGCTGCGTGCCATGCGCCCACGCTCGAAAATATCAACCCACTCGCGTAGGCGTCCGGCAATTTGTGTTGCCGCCGCCACGCGCGTCAGGGTCCCCTCGCGGTAAGCGGCAACCGCATCCCAAAAGCTGGTGCGGCCCACGGCGAATCCGATGAACCCTGGCACGCCGGCAGCCGTCGCAAGCCAACTGCGCACGCTGGCGGCGTCCGCACCACGGCCAAGCACGATGCAGCTGACCGTGCTGCGCCCACCGCGCCGGACCGCCTCGACGATCCGGGCGCAATCGTCACGCTCGGCGAGTCCCTCGATCTTCCACACGTCGGGCTCAATCCCGGCGTCTTGCAAGGCATGGATCGCTTCGACCATGAGCTGGGGCCGCATCGTTCGGTCATACGCTGCACGGTCGCCCTTCAGCCCGGCAAGTTGTTGCTCTGTCGCTGGCACCAGCAGTTCAAACATGAAGCGGCGCCCGGTGGCCTGACAGACATCGGATAGTTGCTTCAGGCGTTCCGCCTGGCGCAAGTTCAGCGCATGGTCACCCTCGGGGTTGTAGCGCACCAGCACCTTGGCAAACGTCGGATCGAAGAGTTCGATATGACGGGCGAAGTCTTCGCCGTATTCGAACCTGAACTCCTCCGAGCCACTACTCTCGGTGGACAACGCCATAATGAAACCGCGCTGGTGCGCATCTCGCAAGATGGCGCTGCCAAATTCTTCGTCGACCAAGATGCCTGCCGCGTCGCGAGGCACACCCGCCTCCAGGGCCAGCTGAAAGCCTTCATAGATGAGCTGCTTGCTGTCGCAGACGTCTGCGTGCTGCTGCGTGGTCAGCGGCGGCTTGAAGTGAAACATGCCGGTGATGTAGGAATGCCGGTGGTCGAAAGGCAGCAAGTACAGCGCCTGGTCGTCGCCTGAGGTCATGATGACTCCTTACGTTGATGTTTGTAGCGCCGTATGAGGGTGTTGGTCGAGCTGTCGTGGGTGAGGGGAGCATGGCTGGTGTCGGCCAACTCCGACACGATGCGCTGAGCCAGAAACTTGCCCAGTTCGACACCCCACTGGTCAAACGAATCGATATTCCAGATAACCCCTTGCGTGAAGACGCTGTGTTCGTACAGGGCCACCAAGGTTCCGAGTGTGTATGGTGTCAGCCGCCCGGCCAGCAAGGTATTGCTAGGACGGTTGCCCTCGCACACCCGTTGCGCGACCTGTGTTTCGGTCACACCTTCGGCCAAAAGCCCCTGAGCCGTTTTGCCAAACGCCAAGGCCTCGCTCTGCGCAAACAGATTGGCCATCAATAAGTCGTGCTGATCGCCCAGTGGATTTTGGCTGTGCGAGAAGCCGATGAAATCACACGCGACCAGCCGCGTGCCCTGATGCAGAAGCTGGAAAAACGAGTGCTGGCCATTGGTCCCGGGTTGTCCCCAGACAATGGGCGACGTGGAAGCGCTCACGGCTTGCCCCGATGCGGTGACATGCTTGCCGTTGCTTTCCATCGTCAACTGCTGCAGGTAGGCAGGAAAGCGCTTGAGATCGTGGTCGTAGGGCAGCACGGCCAGCGTCTCGGCGCCAAGAAAGTTGTTGTTCCAAATGGCCAACAAGCCCATCAGCACGGGCATGTTGCGGGCCAGTGGTGTGCTGTGAAAATGCTCGTCCATCGCGCGAAAGCCGCCCAGCATGGCTCGAAAGTGCTCCGGGCCGACTGCAACCATGGTGATGAGGCCGATGGCTGAATCCATCGAGTAGCGACCGCCAACCCAGTCCCATAGCGCAAACATATGGGTGGGATCGATGCCAAACGCGGCAACCGCTTCCGCGTTGGTCGATACGGCGACGAAATGGCTTGCAATGGCGCGCTCATTCCCGAGCTGCGCCAGACTCCAGGCGCGCGCGGCGTGTGCGTTGGTCAGCGTGTCGAAGGTTCGGAAGCTCTTGGAGCAAATGATGAAGAGGGTTTCGCCGGCATCCAGACCTTGCGTCGCTTCGGCCAGATCGGTGGGATCGATATTGGAGACGAAGCCCAAGCGCAAGCCGGCCTGGCTGTAGTGGCGCAAGGCTTCGCAAGCCATCACCGGTCCTAGATCAGAGCCTCCAATGCCGATGTTGATCACATTGCGTATGGGTTTGCCGGTATGGCCCCGCCATTCGCCGCTGCGAATGCGCCTCGCAAAATTTGCCATACGGTCGAGTACGCCGTGGACTTCGGGGACGACATTGACACCGTCCACGACAATGCGCTCGTCAGCCGGCGCCCGCAGGGCCGTATGCAGCGCTGCACGCTTCTCGGTCGCGTTGATGGGGTCGCCGCGGAACATGGCGTCTCTGCGTTCGCGCACGCCGCATTGCTCGGCCAGGTCAACAAGCAATGCAAGCGTTTCGTCGGTGATCCGGTTTTTAGAATAGTCGAAGTAAAGCCCGGCGGCTTCGACCTGCAGGCGTTCGCCGCGCTGCGGATCATCAGCGAAGAACTGGCGCAGGTGCCGCGAGCCCATGCTGCGGTGGTGATCGATGAGCGCCTGCCACGCAGGAAGCTGGATCAGCGGTGGTGTCGATGGGCGCGGGTGCAGCAAGCGCGGTGATCGGGAGGGTTCTGTGCGGTTCATGACGCGCTGACCTGCGCAAGATGCGCTGCTTTGGTGCCGATCGCTTGCAAGAGTTGGCGCCACGATGCGACAAACGCCTCAGCGCCTTCGCGCTGCAGGCGCTCGGCCAGGACATCGAGGTCGATACCCTGGCGGCCGAAGTCTGCAAGCGTAGCTTCTGCTACGCCTCCATCCGACGGCAGCATCTGCTTGACTTGGCCGTGGTCGGCGAAGGCAAGCAGCGTTTTTTCTGGTGTGGTGTTGATGGTGAGTGGAGCTGCCAGGGCCTCGACATACAAGGTGTCAGGCGCCTGCGGGTCCTTGGTGCCCGTGCTGGCCCACAGCACGCGCTGCGCGCGGGCACCAGCCGCAGCCAACTTCAGCCATCGGGGCGAGGCGAGCAAGGCGCAATACGCTTGGTACGTTTGCATGGCCACGGCAATGCCGAGGCGGTTGTGCAATCGCTGTGGAACGGCGTCTTTCACCGCGACATCCCAGCGGCTGATGAAGAGCGACGCGACCGAGCCAACATTGGGATCGCGCCCAGCCTCCATGCGCCGCTCGATGCCGCGCAAATAGGCCTCGGCCGCAGCCATGTATTGCTTGCACGAAAACAGCAGCGTGACATTCACGGGAGTGCCGGCAAAGATGCACGCCTCAATCGCTACCAAGCCTTCAGCCGTTCCCGGAATTTTGATGAACAGGTTGGGACGATTGGCGCGCGCATGCAGTTCGACCGCTTCCTTGATGCTGTTTGCGGCGTCATGGGCCAACAGGGGAGACACTTCCAGCGAGACCCAACCATCCACCCCCGCGCTGGCATCGAAGGTGGGGCGGAACAAGTCGGCCGCCTGGGTCAGGTCTTCCAGCGCCAATTCAAAAAACAGGCTGCCGTCCGACTTGCCTGTGCCGGCCTGGCCACGAATTGCGGGGTCGTAGGCCGTGGAGTGACCGATGGCATGCTCGAATATGGTGGGGTTCGATGTCAGGCCAGTCACATGCAGGTCGCGGATATAGCGTGCCAGCGTGCCGCTGGCGAGTAACTCTCGCGTGATGTTGTCGAGCCATATGCTTTGGCCGAGGTCGTGCAGTTGTTGTGTGGGATTCATGGCGACTCCTGTTTTGAACGACTGGTTGATTTTTGCCCCAACAACGTGGGGAGATCGATGGCCAGCAAATCACCGATGCAATCGAGGCTCATGTCGGCCTGCGGATAATGCGCAATATTGTTCGGGTCGGTGGCGTAATGGCCTTGGCGTACAAATACAGTCGTCAGCCGAGCGCCAAGGCCCTGCTTCATGGCGGCAAGAATGCGCAGTTTGTCGTCCACCATGACATAGTGTTGCGCCGGGAAGCGTTCCTGCATTGGGCGGAGCATGCGTTCCTTGTGGAGATAGATCAGCACGCGGCCATCGACAGCACGCCACAGGCCTGAGCGCTGCACCTTGCGCGGCTGGAACACAACGTCGCCATCGGTCAGCACCACCGTCGTGCCGAATGTTTGGAGTCGTTCGATGACGCCGAGCGCCCCGGCATAGAGCCGCTCGGCGAAGGGATAGTCGATGAGGAAAGTGGACATTTCGAGAAGCCGCGGATCGCTCTGCGCATCGCCTAGCTCATCCATGCGATAGAGCTGCAAGGCGCCCAGGTAGTCGGCGTACCCGAGTTCGCTGCGCAATTGCTCGAAGAGTGCCCAGTAGCGTTCAGCGCTGGCGCGGCCGAAGGTGCGCTCCAGGTGCTGCCTGAGATCGTGGATGACACGGTCGTTGTCGAGTAGCGTGTTGTCCACGTCCAGAAAGAACACAATATCCTGAGTCATGGCATCACCGCACTGCTTCAGGGTTGTGCCAGCCGCCGTCGGCTGCAATCAAGCGGTCGGCTTGGTCTGGCCCCCAACTGCCAGTCGGGTAGACTAGGGCACGCGGGTGTTTGGAAAGAACCGGCTCAACCACCGCCCAGGCAGCCTCCACGGTTTCTTCACTGGTGAACAAGGCGTTGTCGCCAGACATGGCGTCGGTGAGCAGGCGCTCATAGGGCGTTTCTTCGCCAGCGTCATCTTCAGCCAGGGTCAGTTCGCGTTGATCGCCCTCATAGCCCTTGCCAGGACGTTTGACGCGGGCGGCCAGTGCGATCATCGACGTGGGCGATAGCTGGAAGCGCAGGTAATTGGTCTGCACGCCGCTTGCCACGGCGTCTGCGAACAGCGCCTGGGACGGCGGTTGCAAACGAATCAGCACCTCGCAGCTGGTCACTGGCAGCTGCTTGCCAGCCCGCAAATACCAGGGCACGCCGGCCCAGCGTTTGGAGGCGATGTGCAGACGCATCGCGCAATAGGTCTCAACATCCGAATCCCTCGCGACCTGCGGCTCCTCTCGATAACCCGCGTACTGGCCGCGCACCATGTCGGCGGGGTGCAAGGGACGCATCGCCTTGAAGATCTTGAGCTTCTCGCCGTTGACGGCCGCGAAGTCGCGCCTGGTCGGTGGCTCCATCGCCAGCAGGGCGGCAATCTGAAAGAGATGGTTCTGGATGACGTCGCGCAGGCAACCGGCGCTTTCATAAAACCTTCCGCGTCCAAGGACGCCAAAAGCCTCGGCAAGCGTGATTTGCACACTTGCCACGTGCTGGCGGTTCCAGATCGGCTCGAGAAAGGCATTGGCGAAGCGAAAATAAAGAATGTTCATGATCGCCCCCTTGCCGAGGAAGTGATCAATGCGGAAGATAGCCTCGCTGGGAAAGGCGTCGGACGCGACACGGTTGAGTTCGCGCGCCGAGGCCAGGTCGCGGCCGAATGGCTTCTCGACGATGACACGCCCCTGCGCAGCCAGACCCGACTTGCTCAGCCCTTGTATGACCGTGGCGAACAGCGCGGGGGGAATGGCCAGATAGTGGGCTGGCCGCTGGGCGGCACCGAGTGCGTGTTTGAGTTTGGCGTAGGTACCCGCGTCGTTGTAATCACCACTGACGTAGTGAATTTGAGAGAGCGTTTGGGCCAGTGCGGGCGCATCGTCCACGGCGCCGGCGCGCTCGATGCTTTGCTGCGCATGGGCACGCAATTGCTCAGGCGTCCAGGACGAAGAGGCCACGCCGATAACAGGCCCATTCAGTGCGCCGCTCTTTCGCATGGCATAGAGCGCCGGAAAAATCATCTTGTCGGCGAGATCACCGGTGGCGCCAAACACCACCAGCGCATCCGACTGCTGGGCTGGGGCGGGGGAAGGGTCATCATGCATGTCAGGACTTCGCCGTTGGTGAATCCGGCTTGGGTTCGACGTGACCGCCGAATTCATGCCGCATGGAAGACAGCACGCGGTTGGCGAAATCCGCCTGATTGCGCGAGCTGAAACGGGCGTAGAGCGCGGCACTAAGCACCGGCGCTGGCACTGCTTCGTCAATCGCGGCCTGAATCGTCCAACGACCTTCGCCGGAGTCCGAGACATGGCCCTGAAAGCTGTGCAAGGCGGGATC
The DNA here is from genome assembly GCA_019351955.1 of Pseudomonadota bacterium. Taxonomy (GTDB): domain Bacteria; phylum Pseudomonadota; class Gammaproteobacteria; order Burkholderiales; family Burkholderiaceae_C; genus Thiomonas_A. The sequence goes on along the minus strand of JABBOE010000010.1, from coordinate 13,105 downwards.
GGCGGCCAACGCCGTGGCAGTGAGATCAAGCAGCCACGATCCGATCACACTGCCCCGCCGCCAGACTTCCGTGATCTCGGGCAGGTTCATGTCGAACTGGTACATGGCGGGATCGCGGAGCGGGGTGGTTTCGGCATTGACAACGTCGGCCCGTTGACCCACGTTGGCGTTGCGCAAAATATTCAGCCCCTCGGCATACGCCGCCATGATGCCGTACTCAATACCGTTGTGAACCATCTTGACGAAATGCCCTGCACCATGCAGCCCACAGTGGAAATAGCCCTGGTCGGCGCTTCCCGCATCGGCCCTGCGCCCTGGAGTCGGCACGGCGGTTCCGGCACCGGGGGCCAGGGCGACAAACAAGGGATCAAGGTGTTTGACGGTCGCCGCCTCACCACCAATCATCAGGCAATAGCCGCGCTCCAAGCCAGCAACGCCACCACTGGTGCCAACATCGACATAGTGCAGGCCCAGCGCATGCAATGTGCTCGCGCGACGTATGTCGTCGCGGTAGTAGGAGTTACCGCCGTCGATCACGATGTCGCGCCTGTCAAGCAGCGGGGTCAGCGCGGCCAGCGTGTCGTCAACGACGGCTGCTGGCACCATCAGCCAGATGGTCCGCGGCTTGTCCAGCGCCTTGACCAACTGCCTCAGAGTCTTTGCGCCCTGAGCCCCCTCTCCCTCCAGTGGCTCAATGGCGGCTGCTCGTGTGTCGTGGACAACGCAGCCGTGGCCGGCGCGCATGAGCCGGCGGGTCATGTTCGCGCCCATGCGCCCCAGTCCAATCATGCCGATTTGCATGGTGATACTCCTTGTCTAGTGGGGCTCTTGCTGAGTTGGACATTGCACGCTGACCGTGTGTTCCCGACCATCATCAAACAATGCAAGGACTGCTCCTGGTCGATCAACCCCGTCGAGGGACAACCTTGGCGCGCCTTCGCTCGCTGCCGCCTTTTTCACCGTGATGTGATAGGTTGTTTTCAGATAACGGTAATGCACCTGGAATGAAGCCCAGCTTTGCGGCATGCGGGGAGCGAAGCGCAGCTGGTCGCCCACGCGTTGCAGACCGAGCAGCGATTCGAGGATGAAGCGGTACATCCAACCGGCCGAACCCGTGTACCAAGTCCAGCCGCCGCGGCCGATGTGGGGTGCGCAGGCGTAGACGTCGGAGGCCATGACATAAGGTTCTGTTTTGTAGACCGCAATGGCCTCTGGCGAGTTGGCATGCTGGATGGGATTGAGCATGTTGAACAGCTCCCAGGCCCGAGCGGCATCACCAAGCGCGGCAAACGCCATGGCCACCCAGACCGCACCGTGGGTGTACTGGCCACCGTTTTCGCGCACACCGCCGACATAGCCCTGGATGTAGCCAGGGCTCGGATCAGAGTGATTGAAGGGCGGCGCCAGCAGCTCGATCACGGCGGCGTCGCGACGCACGAGCCGGGTATCGACCGCGTGCATGGCGCGCCGCGCGCGCGTTGCCTCAGCCGCCCCAGACAACACGGCCCAGCTTTGGGCGATGGAGTCGATCTGACATTCGGCATTGCTCGACGTGCCAAGCGGTGATCCGTCATCGAACCAACCACGGCGGTACCAGTCTCCGTCCCAGCAGTGTTGTTCGATCGCATTGCGCAGACGGGTGGCCTCGCTTGCGCAATGGCTGGCGAATTTGGTGTCACCACGCTGCCGCGCCATTGCGCCGAACTGTGAGAGAACGGTGTGCAGGAAGAAGCCGAGCCATGCACTTTCGCCCTTCCCACCCACGCCCACCAGGTTCATCCCGTCGTTCCAGTCACCCGAGCCCATGAGCGGCAAGCCATGCTCGCCGAAGCGCGAGCCATGTTCAATGGCACGCACGCAATGGGCGTACAGACTTGCCGTTTGCTCGGACCTTGTGGGCAATGCGTAGTCGGACACCGCATCAGGCTTGAGGGCCGCACCGTCGATGAATGGCACGATGACATCCAGCACACCGTGGTCACCCGTGACTTCGACATAGCGACATGTCGCCAGCGGCAGCCAAAGTGCATCATCCGAGCAGCGCGTTCGGATGCCGCGGCCTGCCGGAGGATGCCACCAGTGCTGAACATCGCCTTCGGGAAACTGGCGGGACGCGCTGCGCAGCAAGTGTTCGCGCACCAAGTCCGGAGTGGCATGAACCAAGGCCATCACATCCTGCAATTGATCACGAAAACCGAAGGCTCCGCTTGACTGATAAAACGCCGTGCGCCCCCAGAGACGGCAAGCAAGCACCTGATAGACCAGCCAGCCGTTGACGAGGACATCGAGGGCAGGGTCGGGTGTTTCCACCTGCACGGCACCCAGCGTCAGCGCCCAGTGCTGCTTCACCGCATCGAGCGCCTCGTGCGCCGCAGCGGCTCCACGCCAGCGCTGTACAAGACTGGAGGCGGCCGCATCACTCTCGGCCGCACCGAGTCGGAAAATCAGCTCGCAGGCTTGCCCCGGAGCCAATGTCTGCGGCACACGGATGGCCGCGCAGGGGTCTAGCGCGAAGCCGACAGCTCCGCAGAGCAGCGGTTGTGACATGGCCGCTGGATTGCTCAGCGTGCCGTTGCGCCCGAGAAAGGCCAGGCGGTCACCACATACGGTGGCTTTGGCCATGCCATCAACATCCAGAAATGCAACCCGGCCCGCGAAATCGGTGTTGTAGGGGTTGCGGGCGAATATCGCACCGCTGCCAGCAGCGATCGCTGTTCCCACAAACATGCGGGTCTTCGCATGCTCATCGCCCAGCACCCACTCCACATAGGCCGTGACCGAGAGCCGCCGAGCCGCGGTCGTCATGTTGCGCAGCTTCAGCGCGGCGAATTTGATCGGTGCGTCGATGGCCACATACACAGTGAGTTCCGAGTCGATGCCATGCTCGCTGTGCTCAAACACGCTGTAGCCGAAGCCGTGCCGTGTCACGTAGGGTGCGGCTCCAGGCGTGGGCAGCAGTGTGGGCGACCAGAACTGGCCATTGTCTTCGTCGCGGATGTAATACGCCTCGGTGTTGGCATCCTCAACAGGATCGTTCGACCATGGGGTGAGGCGATATGTCTGTGCGTTCTCGCTCCAGGTGTTTGCGCTACCGCTCTCCGAAATGAGACTGCCGAATGACGGATTGGCCAGCACATTGATCCACGGCGCGGGTGTCATCTGCCCCGGCGTGGCCGTGATCACGTATTCACGCCCATCGGCACTGAACCCGCCCAAGCCGCGGTCCATGAGCAACAGATCGCGCGCAGGCGCCGGTTGCAAGAACTTTGTGGGATTGTCGGCATTGCCCGCATCACGATCTGCAGCGGCTGACGATGGCGCTTTGGTCGCACTTCGGCGGGCGAGTTGCTGCGACAAAGAGCCGTCGCCATCGTGCATCACGATGCGCGACGCCGTTTGCAAAAGGACGCTGTCTGAGGGGGGCACGTTGCTGGCGTCGCGCAACCATAGACCACCCGGTTGATTCATCAATTCAGCCGTGTTGCAAGCACTGCTCGCACGCAGGATGAGCGCTTGCAGATCAGCCACGCTCGCGGCATTACCGTCACTTTCACACAGAAAAACGGTATCCACCTTCAAGCCATGCCATCGCCAATACGCATGGGCCTGGACGAACTCTCTGACCACATCACCCTGCGCCGGGCGCGTCACCTGCAACAGCGCGATCGGTAAATCGCCAGAAATCGAATACGCCCAGAGTGCCGATTGTCCCTGGTTGTTGCGCGCGATGATGTCCGGGCCTGCACGCATGGATGCGTTGGCATAAATCAGGGAACTGGCAAGCCCCGCATACAACTGCATATCGCCTTCGCTCATAGCCAGCCGATGCAGGGTTTCGCATCCGCGCTTTGCCGCGTCCACAAGAATTTGGTCAGCAGCGGCTCCACTTTGATATCGCTCGATGTCTTGCAGGCAGACTTTGCGTGTTTGCGCCACGCCGCAAAGCCAACGCACGACAACGGTTTCACCGGGTTCAAGCTCAAGCGGATAACGAATCGACACGGCCGCATCGAGCACCGAGCCGGAGCGACCCGAAAGCATTGCGGCATGGTCCATGGCTTGCGGACGCTCCACGGTGCGTCCGCGCCCGATGAAATCCGCGCGATCCGTGTTGTAGGACACCCTCCCCAAAGCCGGCTTCGATGCCTGCATCAGGTGAAACGCCGAGGCTGGGTGGTCCCTGGCACTGCTCACCCGGCGGGTGCACAAGATGGCTTGCTGCGCAGGCAAGATTTCCGTTTCGACGAACAGCTTTTCAAATGCAGGATGCGTGGAATCCGCTGCAGGCGACGTCAGCACGATTTCCGCATAACTTGTGATTTCCATCGCTCTCTTGCCGAGCGACTGGTTGCTGATCCTGATTCTGCGGATCTCCACGTCAGCGAACGGCGAGACCGCAATTTCCGTTTCGACGCTTATGCCATGATCAAGGCGGCGAACGATCGCCAGTCCTTCCGAGAACACCGTTTCGTAGATATCCCCCCGTTTCAACGTCGGCTGATATGTCGTCGACCAAATCTGTCCGCTCGCGAGATCGCGGATATAGCAAAACGATCCCCAGTTATTGCGGGTCGCATCATCACGCCAGCGCGTAACGGCAAGATCCTTCCATCGGCTGTAACCACCACCCGAGCTCGTGAGCATGACGTGGTATTCATCATTCGACAGCAAATGCACGTCAGGGCGTAAATGACTCAAGTCGCGGCATGAATCCGGCTTGACGGTCCGAGAGATTCTCATTGACTGTCTCTACGTGGTTTCAGTGAGCATTCTGGAAAGCTGGGCATCGACAGCCTCGCATCTTGTTGACGTTGTTCCTTGGTCGCAAAGTCGGAAGACGACGACTGCAAACCAAGTGGATTGATCATGCGGGGATGAGGTCTTTCCACCTCAGGCGGTTCCACCTGATGGAATTCCGAGATGCGGCATTCGCCGTCGGGTAAGAATTACGCCAGAACAGCTGTTCAAACAGTACGCTACCGCACACAAGACATATTTACTTACGCCGGTCACGTAATGGTTTCAAAATCTCATCCAGCCGCGGGCGTGTCTCTTGACAGCGTGCTCTATGGCCTTGACGGGACCGTGGCACGGCCCATGTGTTGGACACTCATGCGCCCGAGCCGGCGAAATGGTTTGGGCAAGGATGGAAGCGTTCCCCTCGGTGGATCTACCGAGTTCGGGTTCGCGACGCGGTGCAAGACCAGGCACTCGATCAGCGTATGGACGAGGATGCGCTTAGGAAGCGGCAAGACAGCGAGATCTGAATCTCCGCGCAACGCAAGCCAGCAACGCACAGTCAGGAACGCTCGACCCAGGGCCGCAGTTGAAGTGCCCAAGCGCGGTCGCTATGGTCTAGCCCGAGCACATGCAGATTGCTGCGGGCGACGACTTCGGACTCAAGCATGGAGTCGGACGCGTCGGCGAGCGCCGGCCACCCGGAATTGCGAAGGGCGCTGCCGATCAAGACATGCGCCACGTGGCTGTCTTGCGGCTCCGGTTCGCCCGCCGGGCGTTGCGCGCGCCTGCGCGGGACGCACTTGCCCAGGGGCGCGCGGTCGCCGTCGCGGAGGATCGACACCATCTTCTCTTCGCCAAACCGGCGTTTCCTCGTTAAGCTCTCCTTGTCGGTGGGAGCTGTCATCTCAAATTTCAGGCGGCCCAAAATTTCCCGGGGCGGGTCACTTTCCCAAGATCGTCAAAGTACCCCAGCACGCGGCTGCTGGCGGCGTAGCGCTAGGTATCTTGGGCATACGCCGAAGAGCTGACTTGGGCGTTGGGAACACAACACGGACTCACCACCCAAGCAAAATCAGTGCAGGGGCGCCCATCCCAAGGTTCGCTGCAGGCTTGAGGATCGCAATGATTTATTTCTTTTCGATCGCTTCATGGTTCGTCCTGCTACGCCTACACTTGTTTGACTGGGTCCGCCATTCGCGGGCAGCTATTTTGGAGGTTTATCATGCCTAAAGGTCAACAGCGCGGCAACAAAGAAGCGAAGAAGCCCAAGAAGGACAAACCGGTCGTTCTTCCCGCCGGCAGCGCCCCCTTGGTACCTTTGGTTCCTGAGCCGCGTAAGAAAAAGTAAATGGGTTCATGTTGGAATCTGTCGCGCTTGGTTTCCCCTTGCTGTCGGCCGTGCCCGCTGTCGAACGTGGACAGGTCCATGCCCGACGGCTCCTTCACCTATGAAGTGCGGTCTGGGCGGTCCAACATGAAACCGGCACGAGTGTCATGCACGAGGACGAATCCTGCGACTTATCCGAAAGGCGGTGCCGTGGCTCAGACCAGAGTGTGCCTCCAAGGCCATAGCGCTCTGTAGCGGAATTTCGCGCTCCTATCGCCAGCGCTGAGTTCACCAGCGCACAGACCCATCCGAGCTTACCAATCTACCTTCCAGCGCGTCTCCCGCGCAAGCCTGCTGGGCGCGGGCAACTCCAGCATGACGCCGCGAGTCGGCCCCGCAGCCAATCATGGTGAGTTTGTGCCCAAGGCAACTGGTCCGGTCGTTTCGTGCTTGCGGATGCGGCCTTATGGACATTGACGCGCACCATCTACCGTCTGGATACCCCGGATGGCTGCCACGACCTCGTCTTCCCCTCTGCCGCGAGCAATCGCCACCGGCGCGTGCATTCGCACCACCGTGTTCTGCGGCGGCGGGACCGTCCGACGCAACCAAAAGTGGCGCAAATCCCGCATCGTCGGGCCCGACAAGACCCTGGCCAACGACGAACTCCGGACTCCCGACGGCCAGGTATTTGACTTGATGTTCAGCGAACGCCGGTGCCAAGGCCGGCTCGAAGACCATCTGCTCGCCGCCCGGCACGCGCTATTCCAAACAATAGCGAAACGATACATTGCGATGATTTGCGACAGAAAATGGCAACGGTGACGCCGCGATGGCACTGCGACTGATCGAAATGGTGTTGAAGGAGGAGAACGGTGCGGAAGTCCGCGAGCTCCTCAGGGAGCATACGGTGCTCGAACACCGCCAGATTCGACTGCCGGATGGCGAAGTGCTGATACGGATTCTGCTGGACGCGGAACAGATCGAGGCGGTGCTCGATTTATTGGGGAACCGGTACACCAATGAGGAAGGCTACCGTGCGGTAATTCTGCCTGTCGAAGCGACCTTGCCGCGCGCCCGAGCGGATATTGACGCCACGCGCGGACAAGCGCGGACCGAGGAAAAGTCGCCGGAGCGGATCGGCCGTGAGGAGCTGTACGAGGACATTAAAGAGGCCGCGCACTGCTCGCGGGTCTATCTGGTCATGGTGGTGTTGTCGACCATCGTGGCAGCGATCGGGCTATATGACAACAGCGTAGCCATTGTCATCGGCGCAATGGTGATCGCGCCCTTGCTCGGGCCGAACATGGCCATGGCGCTCGCCACGACCCTGGGCGATTTGCCGTTGCTGTGGCGCGCGCTGAAGACGAGCGTGACCGGGATCGGGACAGCGATGGCGTTGTCGGTGGTCCTCGGCGTAATGCTGCAGGTGAATCCGGCATCCCCTGAAATTGCAACGCGCGCCGGATTGGCACTGGGCGACCTCGTGGTGGCATTGGCATCAGGCGCGGCGGGCGCACTGGCATTTACCACGGGGGTGTCGACGACGCTGATCGGAGTGATGGTGGCAGTGGCGTTGCTGCCGCCGCTGGTGACCTCTGGCCTACTGCTGGGCGGCGGACATGTGGTTCTGGCAATGGACGCGTTATCGCTGTTGCTGATGAACGTGATCTGTGTGAATTTGGCTGGTGTAGCCACATTTCTCGCGCAGGGCATTCGTCCGGCGACCTGGTGGGAGAAAAATCGTGCCGTAAAGGCTTCGCGCATCGCGCTCGTACTGTGGGCAGCATTGTTGGCAGGATTGATTGGGTTGATTCTGCTGTTGCGAAAGACCTGAATGAACGTCTTTCCCATGGTCAGCACCCTGATCGTGCTCGCTGCCGACGACGATCGGCGTCATGCTGGTGGCGCTGCTTGGGTCGCTGGCGCTGATCTTTGCCGGTTCCTACACCGAAGGTTTCCGCGAGCACGCAACAGCGCTGGTCGCGCGCATCGACTTTAGCCGGTCATAACGGCCAACTGCTTGGGCTGGCGCAGCTGGGCGGCCCGGCTCCTTCACGGTCGTTTGAGCCCATTCTCTGCGGTCCAACGGCATCCCGACAAGGTCCGCTCTGGCCTGCGAGGCCGGGCAACGACAGCAATCCGCAAGCGCTTTTCCGAAGAGCACTTCTCGCAGTTCCGCCCGAGAACCTGCCGCGCGAGGTGGCCGCATGCCGGTGCCCGGGCCGACGCACCCACCTGGCGAGTCCAATCCCGCTGCGTCGCCCCCGTCACCGTCGAACGGTCCGGCCTTGGCTGCTCGATGGCATCACTCCGATAATGGGCCTGATGAAACGACACCCGCTTCTCGCGCTCGATGCTGATGGCGTCTTGCTCGACTATCTAGACCGCTACGCGGACGCTTGGCGGGATGCCTTTGGCGCTCGTCCTGCGGTTCGAGATCCGCTCGGCTACGGCCCCCTTGAGCGATGGGACGTGCCTCGGCTCGACGCCGATGGTCGCGCGCGATTCCGCAAGCATTTTGGCGTCGACTTCTGGAGTTCTTTGCCAGCAATGTCGGGCGCCGTCGAGGCTTGCACGCGACTGCACGACGCGGGGTTCGAGCTCGTCTGCGTGTCCGCACTCGATGTTGCGTTCGAAGCGTCGCGACTCAAGAATCTGCGTGCACTGGGCTTTCCAGTTGAGCGCGTGTACGCCACGCCACACGACGGGGGCGATCGCAGCCCCAAGGCCGACAGGCTCGCGGCGCTGCGTCCGCTGGCTTTCGTGGATGACTATCTGCCGTACCTGCGTGGCGTGCCATCGCACGTGCACACGGCCCTCATCATTCGCGGGGTGACGGGCAGTCCGAACGTGGGCCCCGAATTGACGTTGGCGAAGTCCACGCATTCGGACCTCGCGGCATTCGCAGAGTTTTGGCTGCATCGCCCGCTGAGATAGGTTTGCCATGACCATCACCTAGCCTTAGTCCAGGTAGCTCCTTCAGCTTGGCGTTCTCACTCCCCAACAACAAAACAAACAAGAGCAACGGATGGTCGGGGCCCGTCCCTTTGGGCCCGTCTGGGGGCGTTCTAGAGCGTCCTGCGCGTGTTAGCCGGGACCCTGGATGAACGGAGTTGTCGGAGGATCTGCGTCGGAGATCTCCGCGGCCTCGTCGGTGGCGAGGATCTCGGGAGGGATGTATGGCTCCCCGTGTAAAAGGATCACGCCCTGCAGGCCGTCCGCCTGTCGCAGGGCGTGGAGTTTTCCCGCGATGGCGGGATCTTGCACCGTGAACACGATGCCTGGCCAGTCCTGCTCTTGCGCGGTCTGGCTTGTCACGCGGTACAGGGCAGCAGCCTTTTGCGCGGGGGTGGACTGTTGGGAGGGGATCAGCACCCGGTTCGGAAAGACCTGCACAAGCGCCCCATAACGCTCTTGCGAGATCCCATCGAGGATCTGCGCTGCGGCTTCGACGGGAGCGGTCTGCACGAAGGCAGTCCAGTCCGTGGCGTCGGTGCTCTGGCTGCAGGGGCGGCGGCTAAGGGAGGTGGCCAGTTTTTGAAGGCTGGATTCCTGGAGCCGGATTTGCGCGACCCGGATGTCAAGCGCCTGCGCTCTAGCTTCGAGTTGCGCGCGCTTGTCGCGCAGCTCCTGGGCAAGGCGGGCTTGGCTGTCGTGGGCGGCATGCACGTGCAGCGCGGCCTGCTTCCGGATGTGATTTTCACGGGCCTCGTAGCTCTGCGTCAGGCCGCGCACAGATTCGCCAGCTACCAAATCGACTATCTCGGTCTGTTTGATCCCCAAGGCATTTTTCCCGGTGACGATCTCATAATGGCGTAACGTGGCCTTTGCCGGCGGCGGGGCATCCTTTAAGAGACCGGATTCGACCTGGCGCAGTTGTGTCAAGCGGTTTTCCTGATTGGCGATGGTTTGCTGGGCCGCTTCGGCAAGTCGCAGATAATCTTGGAGATTGCGTTGCAATTTTTCCAGGTTGCCCTGTCTGGCGTCGATTGTCTCCTGCGCTTTTTGAGCCAAGTCTTCGTTTTTGCGGCGTTTGTCTAGCGCGGCTGCCAAGGCTTGCCGGGCGGCTTCGAGCTCGCCGGGCAAATCGTCGTGTAACTCGCGCACGGAGCGATGAAGCCAAGCAGATAATTGCTCTCCGTCTGCAATGCGGTGAGATTTTTGTTTGCCCCGAGTAATGCCATAGGGCTGATAGACAGCACCAGCGAGATCCTGCAGGCGTTTGGCCATATCGATTTTTACGGCTTTACTCATTGGAATGCCGTCCATGTTATATGCCGGCATTTGAAAATGCGCATGCGGGGCCGATTCATCGCGGTGAACGACCAGACCTGTGACGGTGTTGTTCAGCTCGTTTGCGATGCGACCGACCACCTCTAGATAAAGCCTGTTTTGTTCTTCAACAGGTAAGGCAATAATCACTGGCTGCGCCTCGGCACTGAATGTGATGATGCCCGTTGTCGCGATTGACGCATTCGATTTCATTACGCGCTGCGTGGCGCGCGCCGCCCGGCGAACCTGGCAGAGATCGACCAGCGCTCGCTCTTTCGGCGGCGCAATCAGGACCGAATTCAAGTGTGCCCGCGACGTAGCCACATAGTTTGGCACCAAACCCAAGCGCAGGTCGTGATAGCGCTGGCCGCGCGCCCGCTTGGGCGGAAGGTGCGCAAGACGCACTGAGACGCTTTGCATGCAGGTTCTCCTGTTGCGGAAGGTGTGCGGGGGATTCCCAAGGGCGCGCGCCCCCTTGGCCTACGACATAGCAACGCTATGGCTAGTAGGTTATGCGTTATAACGGCAAACCGATGAAAGTCAGGGCCAACAATGTTGGGTCTACTCTACGCGAAACAGCACGACGGGTGTGAGGGCGTGCCCATGGACTGGGGACGTAGCGGGAACCAATCAACTCTTGTTCGTGTCCGACTTGCTACCACAGAGGTGGCTCCGCAAATCTGAACGGTGCGATGAGTGCAAACTCCGGGCATGAAACTGGGCCGAGCGCGGTCTGGCGAGAAGGAGTTTTGGATGTTGAAGAAATCTGCGCGGCGGACGCGCCGCACCCACACGCCCACGTTCAAGGCCCAGGTGGCTGTGGCCGCATTGCGTGAAGACAAGACGCTGGCCGAGTTGGCCCAGCAGTTCGAGGTGCATCCCACCCAGATCGTGGAGTGGAAGCGCCAGTTGCTCGAGCATGCCGCCGATGCCTTTGGCGGGGCGCCGGCCGTCGTGCCAGTGGACTTGGCCCCGCTGCATGCCAAGATTGGGCAGCTCACGCTGGAAAATGATTTTTTAGAAGGGGCGCTCACCAAGGCGGGATTGCTGAGCGCAAAGCGATGATCGACCGAGACCACAAACTCAGCATCACGCGTCAGGCCCAACTGCTGGTCATGAGCCGAGGTGCTGTCTACTATTTGCCACGCCGCTCAAGATAGTTGACGCCGGGCACAGAGGGTCACCTGCAGCATATGACCATGCTCAACACACCGGTTTTTGGCGCTGCAACGCCGCAGACTTTTTACGACGATATTGTCTCGAAGAAACCGGATCCTGCCACTGGCAAACCTGATCCGGAAAAGATCAAAGCCTTAAGGGCCAGTCACCCCGATAGCTTGCCACAGCCGAAATACCTTGCGGAGCACAATCCGCCGCCCAGTTGGGCCAACAGCAGCTACTTCGGCATTCATACGTTCAAGTTTGTCAACGGCGCAAAGAAGACGACTCTGGTTCGCTGGCAGTTTGTGCCCGAGGATGGGGACAAGCAGATGACTGATGCCGAACTCAAGTCGTCGCCTCCAAACTTCCTTCAGCAAAGACTGTTGGATCGACTCAAACAAGGCCCAGTCCGCTGGGACATGATGCTGACGATCGGTAAATCAGGCGATCCAGAAAATAATCCCACGCTGTTGTGGCCTGCTGACCGTAAGACGATCAAGGTCGGCACATTGACCATCACTTCCGCGTCCCCACAAAAAGGGGCGCCCTGTGAGGAGATCAAGTTCGATCCGCTTGTGATGGCTGATGGCATTGAACCGACGAATGACCCCGTCCTGCTGTTTCGCTCTCCAGCTTATTCAATTTCATTCGGCAAACAGTTAAGCGGGGATTAAAATAGAAAATTCCTAACGAAAAATCAAAACCAATATGATAATTATCACTATAGTGCCAATGCCAATATACATTTTTAATCTCCATCTTATAGCCCGCCCTCAGCAAGGGTAATCAGGCACGGGTCGACGGTTTCATTCAAGCATGCACTCTTGATGATGTCTGTGCGCCAGCATACTTAGTCGGCCCTGCAAAATTCAAACATCCGTTTCCCGTTCGCTCATGGCGTTGCATACCCCCTGGGTCGGTCGCGTCATGAAGGCTGCGGCGAGACTCCGTGTTCTCAGGCAAGCGCCTGTCCATGGTTTTGGGCCGACTGTGAGGCGCTGGCAGCCTGCACAGCCCAGAGCATCAGGCGCAGTCGGCGCAAAAAGGCCGGCCCCAGAACCAGACGGACGGTAGGGCGCAGCAGCCACTGGATGTTGTAGCCCGCCGAAATCGTCCCCTTGACACCTAAGCGAGCTGCTGGGTTCACTGCCGTACATGCAGCTCAGAAATAGAAACCACCGGTTTCCTGAGAACTGAAGCAATCGAGAAGGCCAAGCCCGTAAATCAACGGCCTGGCATTCTTGCTATCCAGTCTTGGTTGCTGGTGCCGACTTGAAGCAATGCAGGGTGAGTTTCTAGAAGCAGTGACGTCTGTGACTGGTCGCCTTGCATCGGGTCGCTGACTTCTGTGGGTCGATAGCGCGATTTCGTTGTCGCCAGAACTGGATGCTCATGAACCCGACGATGCGGATGTCGGCAATCAGCAGCATTGCTGACGTTGCCACGCCCGGCCCCAATGTCAGCTCAGGCCGAGTACCGGCCGGTGACAGGAAGTAGGCCAGTGCAGTCGCTCGGCACGGCGTGTGCCCATGGCCGCTATGCCGCAGGCACCGGTCGTCGACAGCATTGCTCTCACGAGTGTCGGCTTCCCGCGTCTGCGGA
>JABBOE010000105.1 GCA_019351955.1 Pseudomonadota bacterium | reverse complement strand
CCCCGATCGGCACTCCTTTCCTTCCCGCCCTGAACCGCGGGGTTTCTCGGACCAACTGATGAACAACACACACACGTCCTCGGCAAATGATTCAGGGCTCCGTTCTCGCACAACCTGGCTTGCGCTCTTCGTTGCGCTAGGCGCCGCCGGAACTCTGGCAGCCGCGCTTTGGGTCCAGCATCTGGGCAATCCTCCCTGCCCTCTTTGCATCTTGCAGCGCATGGGTTACCTTGCCGTCTTGGCATTCGCGCTGATAACGTCTGCGGCAAGGCTTGGCAAGAGCCCTGGCATCGGCCGTGGGACTGCCGCTCTTGGCGTGTTGAGCGGGTTGCTCGGGTTGGCTGCCGCGGCGAAGCATGTGTGGCTGGTTTGGCACCCCGGCCAGACTTGCGGACTCGATCCTCTGGCCGTAACCATCAACCATTGGCCCATCACGCACTGGGCGCCGTGGATGTTCCGAGCCGATGGATTTTGCGCTGATGTGCCATATGTTTTTGGTATCGCCTTGCCACTCTGGTCGGCGCTTGGGTTCATCGTACTGACTGCGCTTTTGCTGCCGGCGTTGCGAGCCCCTGCCAGTCACTGACGGATCCCGTATGGTTGAAGGCTGACGCCCCGCGGCCTCTGGAGACGATTGGCGCGCTCTCCAATCGCCACCTCGATGCGGGCAAGCGCGCCGCAAACCGGTTTGGCCGGCACGCGTCAGTACCACCGGCAATCGCGACCCTCGCAGAGGCGTGCGCGGTGGCCGACGCAACCCTCATGGGCGCGGCCTTCAGGGTCACGCCCGAACAGGACAATGATCCGTGCGGCCCGGCCGAAGCCGGTTCGAGGTGGATCCCCGATTGTTTTTTTGCGTTCGCTCCAAGCGCTGTGTGCGGCAGCCATGGGCCGCGATGGCGGTCACCTCATTGCCGCGCGTCCGCTCGCCACGGCCAAACTGCGTCACTCAACTCGAGGCCATCGAGGCGTTCCATGGCGTATGAAGCCAAGATCTCGCCCATCCTCGCGATAGCCGATACGGCAGGTGACGCCATGCCTGCAAGAAAATCGCAGTGGCACGAAAATGGCTGCCATGCAAAACCTTAATACAGTCTCCGTGTCCATGCTCGACCTCGTCGCCGTGCGGGAGGGTGGTACCGTGGCCGATGCACTGGCCATCGCACTGCGCACCGCCCAGCATGCCGAAAAACTCGGCTTCACGCGCTACTGGCTCGCCGAACACCACAATATGCCCGGCATTGCGAGCTCTGCCACGGCCGTGCTCGTCGGCTATGTCGCCGCTGGCACACAGCGCATTCGCGTTGGCTCGGGCGGGGTCATGCTTCCGAACCATGCTCCGCTTGTCGTGGCCGAGGCCTTCGGCACCCTGGCTGAGCTCTACCCGGATCGCATCGACCTGGGCCTGGGCCGCGCCCCCGGAACAGACCCGCTGACCATGCGCGCGCTGCGCCGTGACCGTATTGAAACCGAGGATGACTTCCCCCGCGATGTGGCTGAGCTTCAGCGCTTGCTCGCACCGCCCGAGCCGGGTCAGCGCTTGGTCGCCATGCCCGGAGCGGGAACCCAGGTACCCATCTGGCTCTTGGGCTCAAGCTTGTTTTCAGCGCGGCTCGCCGCGCAACGTGGACTTCCCTACGCCTTCGCATCACACTTTGCACCGCGCCTGCTTCTGCCGGCGCTTGATCTCTACCGCCGCGAATTCTGTCCCTCTTCCACGCTAGCCCGCCCATACGTCACCATTGGCGTGCCACTGATTGCGGCGCCTTCGGACGACGAAGCCCAATTCCTTGCCAGCAGCACCTACCAGCGCGTGCTCAGCATCATCACAGGACAACGAGGCCGCCTTCAACCACCGGTGCCAGGCTTCGTGGACCACCTCCACCCGCAGGAGCGCGCTGCAATTGCGGATTTTCTCGCCGCTGCCGTGATCGGGGGACCCACGACGGTGCGTGTCGGGCTTGAAGCCCTGGCCAAAGCGACGAACGCCGATGAGTTCATGCTCGTCTGCGACATCTTCGACGCCAACCTTCGTCTGCGCTCGCTGGACATTGCCGCAGCCGCCATGCGGTCTTGAATCCGGGCCTTGTTGGCGCCGGACGTTGTGGCTATGCTGGGTGGTCCAAGAAGGAGACAGGCAATGCGCGAAGATGGTCGGCAAGGTTGGTCGCGACGTGAGATGTTGAACGTGATGGCTTGGACGGTCTTTGCCGGCATCTCCGGCACCGATGTTGCGGGCTTTGGGCAGGCACAATCGGCGGAGCCGCAGCAGTCCATGGACAGCCTGCTTCCGCAAGGCTCACAACAGCTCGCCACGCTGATGGACACGCTGGCCAAAGCACCGCACCGTCGGGACTTCAAGACGGTTCCGATGATGCTTACCGACCCCGAGATGTGGGACGCACAGGCCATCCATGATGTCCTGCATTACCCCGGCAATCCGAAAATGGTCTGGCACAACACGGAGCTGGAGGGCCCTTGGCTGAACCTCATGCGCCTGACGCTAAATGCGCAGATCTGGTCGTTCAAGCACCCCAATTTCCTCATTGTCTCCGTGACCCATGGCTCTGCCGCTTTGGCCCTGTTCGACGAGCAGGCGTGGACAAAATATGAATTTCCCAAACTGACGAAGAA
Source organism: Pseudomonadota bacterium (assembly GCA_019351955.1). Taxonomy (GTDB): domain Bacteria; phylum Pseudomonadota; class Gammaproteobacteria; order Burkholderiales; family Burkholderiaceae_C; genus Thiomonas_A. Next base: position 9,303 of record JABBOE010000105.1, on the reverse strand, counting down.
CAAGGTCAAGCGCAATACGTTCATCGATATTCCCGCCGCAGCCTTTGCCAACCCGGCGGACTTCCAGAATCCCGAAGGCGCATACTCAGCCAAGGCCACAAGTATCGCCGTGCTGCAACGCCGCGGCGTCGTATTCATGGCCTGCCATGACGGCATTTGGGGGCTCGCTGGCCACCTTCACAGCAAGGGACACAACCCCGACAGGCTTTCGCAGCCACAATTGGCCGCGGATCTCACCAACCACCTGATACCGGGCGCAATCCTCACACCCGACGTGGTGGCCGAACTTGTGGCGCTTGAGCGTGCTGGCTTCGCCTATGCCCACAGCTGACCTTTACGGGGTCGGGTTCTATTCAGGTCTTTCGCTTTGCTCGCGCGGCACTGTGTTGCGCTGCTTTCCCGACTTCGCCGGTGGCCGTGCGCAAACTGGTCTCGGCCATGTCCGCGGCCTTTTTTGAGGCCTGCCTCACAGCCTCATAGGCCATATTCGCATTTTCCAACGCGCTTTTCATCAAGGCCACTGCGGGTTCTGACCCCGCAGGGGCGGATTTTGCGGAACTCTCCACCAGGGCCATGAACTTGCGGTGCATTTCGGCCACCTGTGCCTCGGCTGTCTTTGCGATGTCGGCCTGGGCGCCCGAGGCGATCTCATGCACGTGCTGCGCGTAAGCCAGCATTTTCTCCGCCACTGGCTCCATCCACTGCGCCTGCTTTGCCGTCAGACCCTGTAGATCTTTGGCTGACAGCTTCGTCATGGCCTCTTCGGCACTGTCCTGGAGCGTCTCCTTCACGGTCTGCATGCTCAACTTCACCAATTTCTCCATGCTCTCCATGGTTTTGGTCACCATGTCAAACATGGCTTCGAATTGCGCCTTTTGCGTTGCGATCAACTCTTCGGGGGTCATGGCAATCCTTTCCGGTTGGGTGGGCGTGCCAACATGCTAGGGCGGTGCCCTCCGGGCTACAAGGGGGTGCGCGATCGCGCTACAGTGCGCGCTGGGTGCAAAATACCCCTTCCAGCCGGATCCGCCCTGCCCTTCAACCCCCCGCGTCCCAGAACTCTTCACGCAATGCGTAACGATGTGAACTTCTGGTTTGGCCTGAACGGCGCTCCGCCTGGAGAGCACCCCCATGTTTACGCGCTCGAGAGGCGCATCAATCCGCTGATGGTGGGCATCGCATTACTGGCCATTCCATCCTTTTACCTAGAAGACCTTCAGCCTGATGGGGCGCTCAAGCCCTTTGGCCTCGGGATTGACCTTTTCATCCTCGGCGCATTCCTGGTCGAAACCCTGATCATGCTGGTTCTATGCCGGCAGAAATGGAGTTACCTCAAGTACAACTGGCTGAACGTCCTGATCATCGTGGCCTCGACCCTTCCTCTGGTTGGGCTTAACAGCGAGTGGATCCCGCTGATCCGATTGCTGCGGATCACTTATATCGGGTTGGTCTTTGCCAGGCTGCTGAGCTATGTGCGGCGCATCGTGACGGCCAACGCCATTCCCTATGCCTTCATGCTTGGCCTCGGCGCCGTGCTGCTCGCCGGACTAGGGTTTTACTGGGTTGAACCCACCATCCATTCCTACGAAACGGGGCTTTGGCTGGCCTTCACAACAGCTGCCACGGTCGGCTATGGTGACTACGTGCCGACCACCGCGGCCTCGCGCGTGCTGGCCGTCCTCGTCGTGATTGTCGGTTACGCCGTGTTTTCCTTGATCACGGCCAGCATCGCGGCTTTCTTCATCGGCGAGAACGAGAAGAAGCTCCAACATGAGATTTACCGCGACATGAAGTCCTTGCGTCACGAGCTGCACGAACTGCGCGACGAGATTGTGCAACTGACGAATCGTGCACAGGCGCGCGAAGACGCATCCATGACACAGCATTCAGGGATGCCCCCGGATCATGATCCAGCGGAGCCCACAGGCTCGCGGCAGGCTCCGTCCACAGCGCCATAGCGCGCGGCGCCATGCGCCGCTGGTGACTCTCTTGTCGCGAGTTGGCCGCAACAGGAGAGTCCATGTTGCGATCACGCGGCGTCGCGGCAGCCGAGCTGGAAGCGAACCCGGGGCAAAGGCCAAGGCCCCAAAACAGCCTTGATGGTTTAACCGCGAGGTTGCTCAAGGAGCCGCCCGTCATTATGCTGGCTGCCGTGGCTGTGGCGGCACTTTGAGTGGTGCTAGGGGAGTACTTCTATACTTTCTGGTTGCCCTGCACTGTTAGCCATTGAACATGGCAGCCTGACTGAGTCTTGGGGAACCTGACCCCAAGGTTGATTTTTGCGCTCAATCACTCCACGAGGCCTGCCCATGCCGGAACCCTCCGCAGACCGATTTCGACGCTGGACTCTAGGGCTTTACGCCTGCGCGTTCACCATACTGGTTGGCGGCATGAGTTGGTATCTCAGCCAGACTTGGCGCGAGCAGCTGAATCAGACACGCAGCCAGCTGCATGCCTTGGCGCAGCTGACCCATCAAGCTGTCCAGCTTCAGTTCGATCAATATGCGCGGAGCTTGCGCCTGCTTGCTTGGCAGCTGAAAGACACACAGGAACAGGAGCGAGACCCGACTATTTTGCATCGCAAGCTGGCTCAGTTCGCGCAAAGTGATGCTGGGATCGCGCTACTGACTCTCGTGAGCTCAGATGGCCGAGTCCTGACCAGCACCGGGCTGCCCAGCGATGCGGCCATGCCCGATCTGAACGCTGACCCTGCCTTGCGCGATTTGCTGGACCGCGCCCGCGCGCAGCCGCTGGTCTTGCAGCTGCTCCACCCGACCGTCAGCCGGCTGATCCATCGACTTGTCATTCATCTTGCCATGTCCGCAACGACATCGAATGGCACCTTGTTCTACTTGGTTGGTGGAATCGATATGAGCCAACAAGTGCAGCTTTATCGCGATCTGCTGACACCGCGGCAGCGCGCGGATGGCGAAGTGATTGGCCTTCTGGGCCAAGACGGGTATTTGTATGGAGCGTGGCCGCTTCCTGGAAAAATCGGACAGCCCGGTGGCCACCTGGAAAACTTCCTCCAGCAGCCCCGAAACGGAGCGCTCTACCAATTTCTTCTGGACCACCCCGCCGCTACCCAAGGAAACGTGGACGGTCTCATCAATGTCGGACTGTCGAATACAGAGTACTTGGGTGCATTTCAACAACTGCGCGGTTTCCCGCTCTACGCCTCTGTCTTTGCACCTAAACCCCTCGTTTGGGCCAATTGGTGGAAGATCGTTCTGGCGCCGCTGATTGGGGCGGGCTTGGCGCTCACGCTCCTGACGCTCATCATGGTCCTGAGCATGCGCATGCAACGGCAGTGGTTCCAGGACGCTCAGCGCAAAAATAAACAATTGCGCTTGGCCTGCGAAGGCGAATTGCGCCAGAATGCCGCATTGGGCCTTTTAGGCCAAAGCTTGGCGATGGCGATCCGTGCATCCGATACGCAGTCCATCTTTCAGGGGCTTTGCACATTAGCCACCGAGCAGCTCGGTTGTGCCTTGGTCTGGGTCGGGTGTGCTGAGGCCACCGGGCGCCGGCAGGTGACCCCGATCGCATCGGCCGGACAGACCGGCTATCTGCAAAGCATCCAGATCGCACTGAATGACACCCGGTTCGAACAAGGCCCTTTTGCACGTTGCATCAAAAGTGGAAAGCCTGCTTTTTCCACGATCAATGCACCCGAGTTTCGCCCTTGGCATGCCCAGGCGGAAGCGTGTGGGATCGAGGAAATCCTCGCACTTCCCCTCCCGCTGGAATCGGGTGCGCCAGATCATGCCGTGGTCTTCTACGGAATGGTTCCTGGATTTTTCACCGACTCGCATGTCGTGGGCACCTTGCTGCAGATGGTTCAGGAGGTATCCCTTGCCCGGCAATCGCTCCTGACAAGGCAGGCGCTCGACCAATCGCGCCATGCTGAGTCCACTGCCAACGCGCACTTTCATCAGATTCTCAACAACCTTCCGGCCGGGGTCATCGTTTTTGACACCGACGGGCTTGTGCAGTATTGCAGCCGGGCCTTCGTCGATCTATACGGCCTTGATCTGAACCCTAACCTGCTCGTCGGACGCCCCTGGCGGGATGTCTGGAGCCACATCGCAGCGATGCACGCGCAACCCGAGGCCGCAACGCGCCGACTCAAGCTGCAAATGCATCAAAACGAACCGGCACAGGACGAGATCAAGTTGGCAGATGGCCGCGTTTTCTTGGGCAATTACGTTCCGTTGCGCGATGGGCATGAGCCAGGCGGCGCCGTGTGGAGTCTGCAGGACATCACCTCGCTCAAGACTCAAGAGGCACAGATCAAGCGACTGATCGATCGCGATCCCCTCACCGGCTTGTTCAACCGCCGGGCCTTTGATGCACGGCTTGCCCATTGCCTGGATGCGCACCCGGCAAGTGAGAAACTTGTGGTGGGCATCCTTGACCTGGACCACTTCAAGAACATCAATGATCGACTCGGCCATCAAATTGGAGACGCGCTACTCGTCGAGGTAAGTCGCCGCCTTGCTAGCGTCCTGCGCGATTCGGATTTGCTGGCTCGCTTGGGCGGTGATGAATTTGGCTTGATCCTGCCTGACTGTCCGAACACGGAGCAACTGGGGGTCATCGCCGAGCGTCTTCTGGCAGCCGTTGAGCCGCCTATGGATCTCGACGGCCATACGGAGCACATCAGCTTGTCCTTGGGCTTTGCGGTGTATCTGGACCCGACCGTCGGTGCCACCACTTTGCTGCGACAGGCTGATATGGCCATGTACGCAGCCAAAGCACGAGGACGTCGCCAATACCAGATCTTTGGTGAAGCAATGGAGATGGAGGTTGCCCGATACGAGTCCTTGCTGAGATGGGTTGCCAGTGCCTTGCGCGAGGATCGTCTGGAACTGCACTACCAGCCCATCTTGTCGCTGAGGCCCGATTCCCGCGGGCGGATGCAGGCCAGCATCAGTAAGGTCGAAGCCCTGCTGCGCTTGCGTGATGAGGCTGGCAGCGTACATGCGGCGGGGATTTTCGAAGAGGTTCTCGACGATCCCCAGTTGGCAGTGCAAATTGGCCGGCACGTCCTGCACGAGGCCATCTCGCAGGCACTTCGGTGGCGAGACCAGGGGCTACGCTTGCAAATCTGCGTCAATATCAGCCCGCGACATTTTTTGGATCAATCATTTGTCGCGGATGTCGAGGACGCCTTGAAGCGTGCGCCCAATGGCGCTGCTGAACTGATCGAAGTCGAACTGACCGAGCATGGCGCACAACTTAATGGATCGCGGGCCCGGCAAGTCGTTCAGGCATGCCGGCTATTGGGCGTGTGTGTCAGCCTCGATGACTTTGGCACCGGCAGTGCCAGCCTCACGCACCTGCAGCTTCTTGACGTGTCAACGGTCAAAATCGATCGCTGTTTCACTAGCGACTTGTTTGAAAACGACGCCAATCTCAGCATCACTTATGGGATGCTGCGCACTGCGCAGATGATGGGCCTGACAGTGGTCGCGGAAGGTGTAGAAACGTCTCGGCAGGCGTTAGCCCTATTCGTGATGGGTTGCTTGAACCTGCAGGGCTATGTTATCGCGCGCCCGATGCCAGCGGCGCAGCTCGGCACATGGGTGGGCCAATGGCAAGATCAGTTGCCCTGGGTCGCATTGATGGAGCAGGTCCTGCACGTTGATGACAAGGCAATTCAATCCATCGTCGCCCACGGCATCGGCATTCGTCATGTGCTGGTGCCGTCCCGCGGCGGCCACGATCATGATTTTTACCGTCAGCTCAATGCGCATGAGCTTTGCAAGCTGGGGGTTTGGTGCATTGAGCAACCGCAGCACCGACGAGACACCGCGGCCTACGCCTTACTCATGCGCAACCATGCGGCATTTCATGAACTGGTCCGCCATTACATGACAACGCCCGGCGCCGTGGAGGCCTCAGCGGTGGAAGCAGCCAGTCAGAACGTCCGCACAGCATTCTGGGACGTGGTTCTCGGCAGTTCAGATTCCATCATTGCGCCTCGATCCGCCAAGCTCTTACAACCCCTACAACCCGCCAACACATTTGACGGCGCCTCGACGTAAGCAACTCGGTGCTCGCCGATTCCTTGAAGCCGTGCCGTTGAGTCCCGGTGCATTGCGCGGCGGGTGCCCTTGCCGAAAGCCCTTTGGTACGGCGGCGACACAGATGGACGAAGCGTGCAATGCCGAATACTCCTCGTAAAACGGTCCGTCTTGTTGGCGCAGGCGCGCTTCAATGTGCATGCGCTTCCATTCGCACGATTTGCGCCGGAATCTGGGCGCGGGGGGTCGAACGGCAGCGCGCTTTTCATGGCAACCGACGATACGCGCGGCACCGACTGCAAGCTCTAAAGCGGTGTCCGCGCCAGCGCGGCGTTGGCGATCAAGGAAGGCCCTTCGAGGCAATACTGGCCGCTGAACCCCGGATTCCCCGACACCCACTTCGAATTGCATATGCTGTTTTGGGCGACCGGTTTTTAAGAACTGGTAAAACCGCGCAGTGCATGTTGAAAGGAACCCTTCCGGGCGGTCGTGCAGGTCGAGGCTTTGCATGTTCGATACGCGCCGCTGATGCCGGAACCCGCGAAGCTTCGAGCCGCATACTCTGATAACCCACTCTTTGGAGACCCCATGAATCCAGACCAATTCGATCGAGGCTTGGCTGTGCGTAAGGAAGTCCTTGGTGCTGAGTACGTCGACGCGGCAATTAAGGGCGCCGATGATTTCACCCGCGATTTGCAGCACCTCGTCACGGAATATGCCTGGGGCGAAATCTGGTCGCGTCCCGGTCTCTCGCGCCGTGATCGCAGTTTGCTCAATCTTGCCATGCTCACCGCGCTGAACAGACCTCATGAATTTCGGCTTCACGTGCGCGGCGCAATCCACAACGGCGTTACCAAGGAGGAAATCAAAGAGGTACTTCTGCAGACGGCGGTTTACTGCGGAGCCCCTGCGGCCATCGACAGCTTCCGGAGCGCGAAGGATGTATTCAAAGAAATGGGGATCTAGCTCCGTATCGATGTCGGTTCATGCCAGCTCGGGCGTGTATGTCCATGAGGCGCCGCCGACTCGTGACCCTCCTGCCGCGCGCACCGGTGATATCGCACGTACCTTGTGCCCGCAACACCTGGCATATCGCCACAGGCGCAGGGAGCGGCTTCCGCGTGATACCCTCATGAGCGCAACTCGCACCCGCCCCGAGGAGATCGATTTATGTCGAAGTCCACGTCTTGCTTTGCCCTGACCGCGAAGCGAGCCCGCGCACTGATGTTGGTGTCCATCATCCTGGGCGCCCCCTGCGCCCAGGCCACAGACAGTAGCCTTAATCAAACGGCCCAAAAGGCCGGTTCGACCGTTGGCTCCGCCGCGCATTCTGCTGGCCAAGAAGGCAAGAAGATTGGCTTGGGCGTTGGCCACGAAGGCAAGAAGATTGGCTTGGCCATCGGCCATGCGGCAAAGGCCGGGGGCTTGGCCTTCTGGCATGCTGTCAAGGGCGAAAACCGCTGACCTGAATGCTCGCGAAAAGCCGTCTTTGAGTGGGGAGAGATGGCAAGATGAGCAGCATGGGAACAATGATGGGGTCTCCATTCGTGCTTGACCAAACCCGTCCATAAGCGCGCGGGCCGAGAATCTTGCGCATCTGCTTCTCGTGTTTCGAATTGGCTATTGAGACAGCATGCAGAAGAACTCCAGGGAGCCATCCGAATCGCGCCACACAGCGCGCTTCGGACCATCGTCATTCATGCCGCCGGCAGACGGATAACAGGTGGTGTTCACAACTCGAACAATTTCTCGGGGCATGTTTGAATAATGCTCTGGACGCGCTCGCTTTAGGCTCTATAATTTTTTGTGTAATCATTGTTTTGGTTGTGCGATGCGAGATAGGCGCAAGGATTACCGGTATACTTTGTCTTTGATGGGATCTTCTGCACCCTCAAATCTTTTGTGGATGCAACAACGTTGAATCTTGAGGAGATCTCGCATTGCACGATAATCTTGTTCCCCAACGATCTAAAGGTGAAAGCATGGCAACATATGCAGAGCTGCAAGCGCAAATCGCCGCTTTGACGACTCAAGCCGAGGCAGCTCGGAAGGCTGAGCTTAATAGCGTGATCGCCGACATCAAAAAGAAAATGGCCGACTACGGCTTAACCGTTCACGACTTGGATGGAAGGGCTTCAAGTCTCAAAGGATCCAAAGTCGCTCCCAAATATCAGAACCCGAAAACGGGCGCCACATGGTCGGGCAGAGGTAAGCGCCCGAATTGGCTCGATGAGGCCATTGCGGAAGGCAACGACATCTCCGCGTTTTTTATTGGCTGAAACGCATCAGGCGTGACTAAGTGCCAAGGCGATCTTGCCCCGACCCGCGCCGCGTGACGGTCGGGGACATGGATCCCCTGAAGTGCTGACCTCAGTTGTGACTGGCAGTTTAAATATCACGTGTGGCGTCTATCGGGCTTACGTGAGGGTGCAGACCCAGTCCAAACCGGCCCCCACGGCAAAATGGGCGACATTGGCCACGTCAGCCCCTAGCCTTGGAAGTGCGGCCATTCCTGTGTGCAGCTTGACGACGTCAGCATAAGCAGCTTGCCTTCCTAACAAGGAGCCTGCGAAAAACTGTGCCCAACGGTGAATTGGGATCGTTGCCAAGCTCGCCACCGAAACAATCAGCCAACAGCACGGCCCCGGTGTGTCGGGTGCCTTCATGCCTGCTGCTTGCGCTTGTTTGAACGGCGCGGCGCAATGAGTCCCCTTTTCCCTGTCCGTCGAAGCCGAGCATGACTGCCGGCCCTCCTCCACTTGGCAGCCCCCTTTGATGGGCTCGCTCACGTCCAGCAAAGGCTCAAGACCGCCACGCTTGCCGAATCGGCCGAGATTCCAGACCAAAACGGAGATACCCCACCCCAGCATGAACTGCAACACAACGAGGTCGCCGAACGACCCAAAAAACAGCGACATGATCGTATGGGCTACGGGTCCCTTCCAGTGCATCGAGGGAATGAGTATTTGCAACAGGTCGACGTGCCCAGAACGAGCGCCACAAGGACGGAGAAACCTGTCGTGGTGATGTTGTAAAAGATCTTTCGCATTGGATTCGCAAAGGCCCCGCCATAGGCTTTGGTCGTCAATACAGCATCAGTAGTATCCATGGCCGACATTCCGGCCGCGAAGAGAATCGGCAGCGAAATCACCGCACAGACACGCAGGCTTCCTGTGGCGGCTCCAGCGGTCATCGCAAGCTAGCTATTGATCCGGCCTGATTTATCCGTGAATCATGCTGCATATTTAACGCGTGCATCCTGGAAGAACTTTCT
>JABBOE010000104.1 GCA_019351955.1 Pseudomonadota bacterium | reverse complement strand
CGCTCTTCCGATCTCGTCCAGCCGAACCCTCGTACTTGGACCTGGCCTTGACGCGCCATGTTGCCCCAGACAGAGATGGACCAGAGTCGGCACCTTGGCGATTGGGGGGGCCGGGCTTCGGTGCGCCCTGAGTGGCCTCGGTCCTGAACTTGGCCGTGCTGGAGGCGAACCAGGGCCGCTGTCATGCGCCCTGGGTTCGCTTGTTTAAATTAGTCCGGACTATCAAAAGACGCGCAACGCCATGTTTCGGCGAGGTTTTTATGCATCGTCCCGTTGCCGATAGACCATGTCAGCGTTGCCGATAGTGCATGGGGATGGACTATCAGCAACGGGCCTCATGAATTGCGTGGCGTCGAAGGTCTCGCCAATGGCCGGGGAGTTGACCTTCAGGCCATCATCCAGCGCCGCAACAACAGGTCCGGCGTTGCCAAGAGTCCCTGGGTGTTGCCGGGAGCGCACGGCTCGTCGGGTGATATCGGCCATATCCGGGCGCGGCCACTCGACGTGCCATCCCTGCAGTCCACCAACAGCCGTCAGGCTGTCCCGCACCGCCTTGCGGCGGGCGCGCAGCGTACCCTCAGGCGTTACGCCACTGTCGTCCCACAGGCGCTGCATCAGGGTCTCGACTCTGACCTTGAGCGAGCGCCCCGCCCTGAGCGTGGTCGACAGGAAGGCATGCACGGCCTGGGCCGTGTCGGTCGCCAGCTCCTGACGCTCGCGCATTGAAACCTGGGCATACAGTCCGCCCATGACCGCGCCAGCCAGGCGGCAGTTCACGGCCAGGTGCAGGCGCACATCGTTGCCATGCCAAAGGGTGACGAGCCTGGATTGCCGTAGGCTGTGCAGCACGTCGTCGGTCTTCTCCCAGACGACGACTTCGCACAGGCGCCGCAGCTGCGCTTCGCGCAACTCCTGGCTGCGCCCTCCACGGCTTCCACAGCGCCCGGCGAGCTCGTACCAGGACGTGCGAATGTGCAGTGTCTCGCCGTCCGCGGCGGCTTGACCCTCATGAATGGCGCGCCACAAGTCCTGCCCAATGCCAGTTGCACGCCGGTCAATGACGACCGCGTCGCGCGCAACCTGTGCATATTGCTCCTGAGCCAGTTCTAAAAGCGCCAGCAGTAATGTCTGCTCGGGCATGCCCAGTGCCTCTCGGGCACTGAACCGCAGCGTCATCCCGCCTTGGGCTGGCCGGTAGACGACATCGAGGGTTGGGCGGGCCTTGGTTTTGGGCAGGGGACGAAACAGCTGGCTCAAGCCGGTCGCCGGGTCATAACGCACGATGCGCTCGGGAGCCGTCGAGCTCATGTGCGCACCCCAGCAATCTTGAGCTGGCGCGCCCGGGGCGCAGCGCCACCGGGCATCTTGGAGCGAATCTGGGTCGACGCACCGCCAGCGTCCTGCATGACCGCCAGGACACCACCAGCCAAACGCTGCAAACGCACGGTCGGCTGAGCAGGCATGTAGTTCGCCTTGGCGACGTCGAGTAGCAGGAACTGTCCGCGCACGTCCTCAGAGACGCCCGCACGTTGCGCTTGTTCTCGCGACAGCCGGCTGAGGTTGAGCTGCCACCGTACGCCGTCAGTCAGGGCGGAGGAGCCACGTGCGGCACCTGCAGCATCCCCTTGCCCCGAAAAGGTCGCCGCCTTGCTCGCGTGGTGGGCGAAGACCACCGCCGCGCCTACATTCCCGGCAAGGCTTCGCAAAGCCTGCACCACCTTGTTCATCGCAGCCGAGTCGTTCTCGTCGCAGTCGTGAAACTGGCGCAAGGGGTCGATAAGCACCAGGCGAGCGCCGTCGCAGGCCCGGACCAGGTCCTTGAGCGCGCTGGTGCGACTCTTGTCAGCGTTGAGCAGGGCATAGGGCTGCGCTCCCCCAGCGAACAGACGCAGGTTGTTTTGTAGCCGCTCGAGAAACTCCTCGAACCTCAGGATGATGCCGAACTGCTCTCGTCGCGCGAAGAGAGTGTGGGCGATAGCGTGCAGGCGGTGCGCCAGCACCTCCTTCGACTCTTCAGCCGCAATGAGAACTACCGAGGTTGGTTTGCTGGCCGGCATCAACCCGGAGAACAGACCGGCGCAGGCCGGGGTGCCGGTCGCCAGGGCGATGGCAAGCTGCAGCTCAAGCATCGTCTTGCCAGAGCCGCCGGGCCCCGCAAGCATGCCCACGGTACCAACCAGCAGACCAGGCAGGACGTGGTCAAGCGGTGCCGGGGGTGTCGTGAGCAGCTCACGCACATCAAGGGGCTCCGAGAATGCCGGTTTCGGCATGTTGGAAGGGACAGCCTCAATCATGGCGACCCCCCGTGGCTTGCACGTATTGCCCAAGCCATGCGTCAACGTCGCGGGCGCGCCACCTCAGCAGTCGCGTGCCCGGCAGTTGCAACCGCGGCGGCACGGCGGCGGGGTTGCGTTTGAGGTCCTTTTTGATTGTCTCGGGACTTCTTCCGAGAACCTCAGCGAGTTCAGCCAAGTCAAGCAGTCTTTGCACTTCCATTTGATACGTCCACGGCCGGTCGTTTAGTGGCAGACACGTCGACCGACCCCGACCGCTCCTGCCGGCTGAGACCGCAAATCGGCTTCAGCTGGCATGTGTAGCCGCCTTGTTTATTCACTTGCGACCCTATCCGTGGAAGTCCGCTAACAGGGGCGGCCGTGGAATGACGCTCGCTACACAAAAAAGGAATCCGCGCCCCTGGGGCGCAGATGAACAACCAGGTCAAAGGAAAGAGAAATGGCAAAAATGGCGGGCAAAATAGCGACGGTTAGCACGGACCTTTCGGGTGAAGCGACTGACGAGACACCGTGCTTCGGCGACGCCTGGAGCGGCACAGTCGACGAGAAGCAACTCAGGCGCCCTGGTGGCCTTCTGATGGCAGCGCTGGTGCGGTGTGCCGCAGAGCGTGGGCAGTCAATTTCACAGCTCGCCGAAGCGCTTGGTTACAGCTATCCGTATATCAATTTGCTGATGTCCGGGTTGCGCAAGGTTGACCAGGTGTCCGATGATTTTGCACGGGCATGTGCGGTTTATCTGCGCGTGCCGCGGCTGGCAGTCTTGATGATGGCGGGGCGGTTGAAGCCGGAGGACTTTTTCGAAACGCAGGCGTTCAAGGCCAAAGCCGTCGAGTCGGCGATGAAGCTCATTGAGGATGACCCTGTATGGGCACCCTTGGTGACAGCGGAGCTCCGCACCGCCAAGGCAGAGAGCCAGTACTGCTTGGTCAAGATGTACGAGGCCGCGACCAGCAAAAAGCTGTTGGATGGCGAATTGGATGTGACTGTTTTCGCCGCGCAACTCAAAGACATGCGCTCGCACATCGCCCGGGAACGCCGGACCCTCCAGGCAAAGACTGAGCACGAGGTGTCCTGATTGATTTACCTGACCCGCCGCTTTGGCGGGTCTCTTTTCTTCTGCGCCCATAGAAAAGCCCCCGAGGTTGGGCTAGCGGCTCAGCTGAGGAGTTGCGATGCACTCTGGTTGATTGTTTGGACTCTCCCGTTGCGGTGAGGAGCTCTGCCTTCTGGATGTGCCGCTCTTGTGCTCGGCTCCGACAGATGGCGCGGATGCGCCGGTGGACAGGCAGTTGCTGAGTCTGTCCTGCACGTGACGGCATACGTTTAGCCAAGACGTCAGGGAAATCTCTGACGTGTCCACGAGGAACTGTTCGCATAGCCTGCATTCGGGAGTCTTTGGAACTATACTTCCGACTGTTCGGAGGTATTAGTCACCATGTCCACTCAACTCTTCATCCCAACCGCAGAAGCTGCGTTCATCGCCGGCCTGACGGACCGTCAGATGAATCGGGTCGTGGACGAAGGCCTGGTGCCAGAACGCCTCTTTGCGCGCCAAGGAAGCAACCGGCGTTTCACGCGGTTGAGCGCTGCCTTCGCAATGTTTTACTTCGCAACCGAAGACCTGCTCATCGCAGGTGCTCGTCGACAGGTGCTCGAGGAACTCACCGCGCGGGTCGAACTGCGGGGTGTGATGGACCATGTTCTCACCTTAAGGTTGCTGGACGCCATCAGCTGGAAGGTCGAGCGCGAACCCTTGGTCGTCGACGTCACACCCTACCTCCAGTACGTGCTCGCCCGTGCCAAGGACGTCGACCAAGCGGACGCGCTGGTGACCACTGACCAAGAAGTCATGGGCGGAGCGGCGGTGTTCGCAGGCACTCGGGTGCCCGTCGACATCGTGCTTGGCTCGCTGGCCGCTGGCATCGACATGGGTCGCCTGAAGGCGTCGTACCCGTTCCTGACCGAAGCGCACATCCAGTCCGCCAAGGTCTACAACGAAGTCCATCCTCGCCGTGGCCGGCCGCGCCGCATCTCAGAGGCGAATCCAGGGCTCCCGCGTCGTGTCACGCGCGTTGTCAAGCGCGCGGCCGCTGCATGACGTTCCGGTTCCTCATCGACGAGTGCCTCACGCCGGAACTCGTGCAGATAGCCGTTGACGGCGGCCACGTCGAGTCCACTTGCGTGCGCGACCGGGGCTTGGCAGGAACCAAAGACTGGAAACTCATCGAACGCGTGGTCGCCGGTGACTTCACTCTGGTGACCCACAACGCTGTCGACTTCCGCGGTGGTGGGCCTGGCAAGCTCGGCGGAGAGCACGCGAGGCAGTCGATTCATGCAGGGCTCGTGTGCCTGAACTCCGTGCACCCTCTCGACTTGCAACGGCAGCTTGACCTATTTCAGATAGCCCTCAACGAGCTCGCGGCGATGGATGACTTGGTCAATCAAGCGTTGGAGGTCTTCGAGCACGAAGATGGCTCCATCGAGGTGAACATCTATGACATTCCTGACGCAGCGTAGCCGTCCCGCCATTTTTGGATGACGAGTTGCGCACGACAGGATTTGGCGCAACCTCAGAATTAGGGGGCTTCAAGCTCTTTTGGTCATCGACCTGCATGCCGCCCGCGGGCCAGGGAGCTCCCGCCAGGCTGCTTGACCGGCTAGCCTGCGCCTGGCGAAGAGTTTTCCGCGGACAGAAGAAACGCCCCAGTCAACGACCGGGGCGGAATTGAGCCACTACTTTGGACCCGCCTTGGCGACTCCTTAACAGATTCGCCAGGAGGTCGGAGGCGATGAAATCAAGAAGAGTTAGTCAGTTGGCCTAGCCTCCTGCGCTGCGGCGGCTTGCTCTGCCGCAAGGGCACTCGCGGGCCTAGCGAGCTTGCTGGCCTCGAAAGCGATAATGAGCAGGGTGCCGGTGGGCTTGCCTTCGCGTGAGAGGTAATAGTCGACCTTTAGCTTGCCGGTGGTCTTGATGAAATCCCCTTTCGCCAATCCTGGGTCGGTGTCCTTCATCATCCTGACCGTGTACCAAGTCGGGCTTGTGTCAACATTGCGCTGGCTCTCTGCCAGACGAAATTCGTAGTATCCCTTGCCGCTAGTCTTCGACACCTTCCGTTCCGGCTGGGTGGCGACGTTTCCAAATACTTGCATTGGTTGTCCTCATTCGAATGAGCGGCATCATTGCCGCCACTTCGTGTAGCGACACCATTCCAATGCAGTCGGTAGACCCGTTCTAGCCCTGCGCTCTAGCCAACAACACCGGTACAGTGCGAATGACCAACCTGAGGGATGATTCCATGCGTTCTGCTGTTATTCATGCTCGCGTAGAACCCGAGCTCAAGCGCGACGCTGCTGCCGTACTTGCAGCCTCAGGCTTGGATATGAGCACCGCCATTCGCCTCTTTCTCCGCAGCGTCGTTGAAAAGGGCAGCCTGCCGATGAACATGCAAGGCGTGAACGCCACCACACGCGCCGCCATCCAGCGGGCCAAGACTGGCAAGATGACCCGAACGGTGCTTGAGGACTTGTGAGCGAATCGCGGGCAGCCCCTCAATCGTCCGAGGTCTTTTCGTCCTCGGGCTCTATGAGCGGCGACACCGGCACCTCCCACCGCCCGGTGGAAAGAGGCCTTCGATATGGCAGATAGTTGTCGCCAAACCAGCCATCGACGGACCACTTGTTGCCCGCATCGACGCGCACCTTGGGCAGCCACGCTGGCAGCATTTGCACGATGACATGGCCAACACGTTCATCGACCAGCACCGTCCGACCATCGGCCCGCTTAAGTGGGACCGCGGTCCAAATCTCGTAGACCCCATCGTCGTAGCGCTTGATATGCCGGCGCCCCTCGGTCAGGACCAGCGCATTGTTCGCAGCGGACAATTGGTCAACAACCCTGACGGCATCACGCTCGATGCGCTCTGTCTTGCACATGACGACAACCCGCCGCAAAACTCTGCCGTCCGCCGTCTTGCTGCCAATCGCGGCGACCAGGGCGGAGAGGTCAGCTTGGCGGTCGGAGCCACGCTTACTGCGGTCGACTTCAAGCCACGCGACCCCGCCGCCTCGGTCTTCGTATGCGACAGCATCTGGTCTGAGGTGTTTGCGGACGGTGCCGCCATGGCGATGAACGTCCACCGTGATGTAACCCTGCACGCTGTCGCCACCTTTGCCCGGAGTGGGCTTGGTGGTGCCTGCGCTGGCCGTGGCGTTGAGACGGTGCAGCAGTTCAGCCTCGGTGACGGCGTCAAGGCCTCGTGCCCACGAGCAGATGACGAGAAACTGGGCCCAGAGCCGGTGCTCCGGGTTCGTCATGTCGCTGACGCGGCGCACCGACGATGCAGCGTCTTGGTCATGGTCAGCGAGCCAGTCGACACCCCGCTGGGTGAGGCCGTACACGGTCTGGAAGCGGTCGGTCCTGTAACGCCGTAGTAGCTGGCCTTTGACAAGCCCACGCACGGCGCGCTGAGCTGCTGTCAATGCCGCCTTGAATGGGCGCTCGGGGAAGCAAAACGCCGCGATGTCGATAGTGCGGATGACGCGGAAACGATTGGCAAGCAGTAACGAGCGCTCGTAGATGGCGTTGCGTAGCGCCAAACTGGACATGCGTTCCGTTGCACCGCGTGGTGGTGGCGGCATCGTTGCACTGTGCACGTAACTTTGTAACCGCGTAACCGGCGTCATAGCGGGTTGCTCGGTGCTGGTACGCGTTACAGCAGTTACGCCGTTACGCGTGGTCGCAGTGATGCCCCCGTTGGCGTCAATGGTGCATGGCAGCGGTGGCACAGTGGTGTCGGCAACAGTGTCACGTGCTTGGTGGGGGTGTGTCTTCATTCGTGCCGGCATTGGGCATAGGCTCCTCGGTGTCGTTTTCGGGGCCGCTGTCCATCGCTTCGTTCTGCCTGGCAGCGGCGGCTTCCAATGTGTAGCAATGACCGCGCCATCTGGGGTCAACGTCCTGCGCACCACGCCGCTGCCTTGGTGGTGTTGGTGAGTCGGGGGCTTCACGCACGCCACGTCGCGGACATTGGGCAAGCGTTCCTCCTCCGCGTCATGGCTCGCGCGCCAGGGGGCGCGCGTCGCTCACGTATTCGTCGCGACGTTCGTCAAGGCCCTGTGTACTCGCAGCCCGGCTTCGCCGGTGCGAACCGCCGCCGTCCCAACTGTCTTTCGAGGCCCTGTGTTCATCGACGTCGGCACCAACTGTTCTTCCAGCAGCCGTCTCCTCGCAGCTGGCCCGGTCTTTCAAGCAGCCGTGCCTCCAAGGTGCTTCCCCAGGGGCGGAGACTTTCCACGTGGAAAATCGTGCCCCCCGCCCCAGCCGAGTGAGGCCTCCGTGGTTCCGTCATTGAAAGACCGGGACCCGCACTGCTTGCAGCCGCGCGCCTGGCGGCGCTCGCTCAGTTCCTTCGAAGGGGCTGCGCTGGGCCGGCGGCGGTTCGCACCGCCTCGCCGTGCCCGGTCGCGAGCAACTCTGCTCCCATTGGCGTATTGACTGGGAGTAGCGTGACCCCTACTCGCAGCAGACCTATCTGCAGCGCACGCTGCTGGACGCAGCGCCGTCCGCCTGCGGGTTCATCCAGGGGAGGACCTGTGGTGCCGTCGGGCCTGGAGTACCTGGATGGGGTACTGGTCGATGGCGAGGGTGCTGCCGGTTGCTCAGCTCGGTCGTCACAGTGATGCCACCTATCTGTTGCTCGCATCGGCGTCACTGCGAGCATCCTGCCGATGCACACGAACAGCGTTAGGTGGTCGCCTTCGCGGGCGCGGGAGGGCCGTTGCGCTCGTGCCAAGGCGCTACGACCGCTTCGAGCTTGTGAGGCAGTGAGTCGGCACGCGCGATGGAAAGGAAAAGGTAGGAGTCGTACTCGTAGGCCAGGCCGAGGCGCATCGCCTCGACGCCGAGCCTGAAACGAAGCGGGTTGCCCTCGAGAAAGTCTCCTTCTCTGGGCTGGCCTAGAGGGACTCGAGTTGCCCCTCGGGCAGGATGGGGTCGAACATCTTCTCGGTACGAAGCCCCACGTCGAACATCTTCACGGTCTTCACGGATGTGCCACAGGCTTGTACCAGGAGAACCTGGATGCGCTCGGGAGCGAGCCTTCCCGGCAGCACGGCGCCGGCCTTGGGTTCTTCCTTCTTCACTGTATTCCCTGCTTTCCGGTAGCGCGCTTGCTAGGCGTCGGGCTGCTCGCTCCCAAGCGTAGGCCCCGTTGCGCACAGTGCTGTAGCACTAGAAACTCGAGCATGTTGGACAGGGTGCGGTGCTCCTGCGCGGCAGCTAGCCGAAGCAGTTCCTTGACGTCCTGCGACATGCGCAAGTTGATGGCCGTGGTCTTGCGCTCGCTCATGTGGCGCCTCATCGGTACGATATCTTTACAACGCACCGAATGTATCGAACAATGCAGAATTAGTAAATTCAAGCCGGGCTATTGAGTCCCGAAGGTTTCCTAGGGAAAGTCGCGACCGTAAGGCTGGGGAAATTGTCCGATGGGGTCATGCACTGCTAGGCCGTGGAACGGAATGTGTACTCTTCCGCGGCCTGTGACGTCGGGATGTGGCGCAGCATCTGGGCGGCTTAGGCGTGTTTAATACCAAGTTCGGGCCGTTCAACGGGTCAACCTGGGAAGGCCTATGCCAGCAGGTGTTCAAACGCAAGTACCAGGCCGAGTGCTACCAGCAGATGCAGGCGTCGCCTGGCGACTATGGTATCGAGGGCTACACCTCAGACACGGGGTGGGCTTTCCAGTGTTACTGCCCTGAGAAGCACTACGAGCGCACGGAGCTGTACGAAAAGCAGCGCGACAAGATTACTGCGGACCTCCGGAAACTGAAGGACTACAAGACGGAGCTTCAGGCGCGGCTGGGAAGCACGAAGATTTGCCGGTGGGTGTTCGTGGCCCCTGAAGTCGACCGGCATGCGCTCCTGGCGCATGCGAAGACCAAGGAAGCGGAGGTGCGTGGGTGGAAGCTACCCATTCTCACCGACGACTTCACCGTGTTGCTCCACGATGGCGACCACTATTTGGTGGAAATCAATGAAGTCCGTGCCGCCGCTGGGGAAGCGATGGTTTTCGACGACGAGGCACCGGCCCTCGCGGCCCTGAGCGGTGAGAAAGAGCAGTACGAGCAGAACGTAAGTCGGAAGTCGGGCCATCGACTTGCGGACAAGGCGAAGAAGCCGGACTTTCAGGCACGCGTTCAACAACTCAGCCAGCGCACCATCGAGCAGTTCCTTGAGGCTGACGGCTACTTCCGTCGTATCGCGTCGACTTCACCGATGACGCATGTACGGCTCGTCCGTCTCATCAACGAGTACGAGCAATACGTCATCGAGACCTCGGCTACCTGGTCCGGAACCGCAGAAGAGCTGACCACCCAGGTTCGTGATGGTTTGGCGACGCTCGTGTCCGAAGAGCTCGGACCCGAGTTCGACAAGGCCAACGCAATGAAGGTTGCCCGGTACATGACAGCCCGTTGGCTGGCCGTCTGCGAACTGGACTATGGCTGAAGTCGAAGAGCGAAACCGGCTGCGCTTCGAGCGGCGGCCATCCCCGGTCCTGGCGGAGCACAGGCCTATGTACAAGATTGGCCAAGTGTTACTCATTCTGTCGCTGGCATCGCGCGGAGGGAAATCGAGCTTGCCGCGGCTGCAACTGTTCAACTGGGCCATGAAGTCCGCTAAGCGGCAGGAGCAATTGGTCTTGGCTGTTGGCAAGAAGGTCCTGCAAGTCCCCGCTTGGGGCTTTGACCCGGCATTGGCTATCGCGGTGCGACTTGCCATCGCCGAGGGATTGGTCGCTGAGAACTCTACCGGCTACGAAATCTCGGACGCAGGCGAGCTCTTCGTAAAGCAAATTTTGAAGGACGCTGACTTGTTCGGGCGCGAACGTTTGTTTCTGTCTGCCGTGGGAAAAGGGCTGACCGAGGGAATGGTCGAAGCAACCGCGAGCGGCTGGGAGGCAAAGTGATTATTCGCGGCGTAAGACTCCGGGCGACCACCAATGAAGGAGAGTATGGGTTCAGCTTTAACTTCGCGCGAACCCTGACCATCGTTCGGGCAAAGAACTCGAGCGGCAAGAGCACGCTGTTCAACAGCTTGCTCTATGGCCTGGGCATGGAAGAGCTTATTGGTGGCAAGAACGAGAAGGTACTTCCGTACGCCGTTAAGGAGTACATCGAGTACGACGGGCGCCGAATCCTGGTCACGGCATCAGAAGTGCTGCTTGAAATCGAGAGCCGCTCTGGCGACGTGGTAACGCTCCGTCGCGCCATCCGGGACACGGTCAGGGACCCGAAGCTCATCGAAGTGTTTGCTGGCGCTCATATGACGGAAGGCCAGGAACTGGGCGAAGCCCGGCCCACCTACGTGCACGATGGCGGTGGTGCCACGCGCCCCGAGGGATTCCATCGATTTCTTGAAACTTTTCTCGACCTGAACCTGCCAAGAGTACCGACCACGAGTGGCGGCGAGACCAAGCTTTACCTACAGGCAGTTTTCGCCGCCTTGGCCGTCGAGCAGAAGCGCGGGTGGACGGACTACATAGCCAATATTCCGTTCTATGGCATTCGGGATGCCCGGACCAAGGTGGTTGAGTTCCTGCTTGGCCTGGATGTGTTCGAGACGAATGCAGCGCGCAACCGACTCAACGCCGAGTCGGTTGAGATTGACGCAGACTGGCGCAAGGTGTTCGACGAGCTGCGGCGAGAGGCCAACCCGCTCGGAACCGTAGTCGACGGCGCATCAGCTACTCCGTCGGCTCTCTTCAAGGAGGGGGAGGCTAGCGTTAGAAAGCTGGTTGGGAGTTCTTCCATCCCCTTACCCGAGCACATTAGCCAGTTGCGCGCTGAGCACGCGGCCTTGCAGGAGCAGGCCGACCGGTATCACAAAGCGTCTGGCGCCGAAGCGATGTATACCGTCACAGCGGCAATGGACGAACTGCAAGGTCTCAGCGTGCGGCATGAGCGTGCAGCATCACTGCAGGCTGAGCAGCGGATGTCCTTGATGGAGTACGAGAAGCTGCTGGCGGAGGCCAACGAAGACCTAGAGCGGAACAAGACTGCTGCGAAGCTGCGAGACCTCGGTGCAAAGGATGATGTGGCGACCGCCGCCGGCAGGTGCCCCACGTGCAACCAACCGGTTGATGACACCCTGCTGGCTGGAGCCGTGACTGGTCCACCCAGCTCGACCCGAGAATACCCCCCGAACAGCGCGAGCGCGGCGAATTCACCAACAGCCGGCTGATCATCGACGCCTGCCGTCCGTTCCACTGGCGCGAGAAATTCCCGCCGGTGAACAAGCCATCGGCGGAAATGGTCGAGGAGACGCGCCGGCGGTTCGGCTGGATTCTGGGCAACTGACGAAGGCCGCCCAGCGCCCCTATTCGGCCGCCGCGCGGTTCAGAATTTCATCGGGGGTCGATGAAACCACCTGGACATAGTACGGCACGAATTTCCTGCCCTCGATCAATTTGATGAAGGACGGGCGAATTTCGTCGGCCAGAATGCGCCGGATCTTCGCATGCTCCTCGATATCCGCCCACTCCGCGATCAGGAAAAACCGCTGTGGATCGTCCGTATGCCTGCACAGCACACCATCTTTGACCTGCGCTGCGGATTTATGCATCGGGTTGCCGTCCGAATAGTCGAAC
>JABBOE010000103.1 GCA_019351955.1 Pseudomonadota bacterium | reverse complement strand
TGCGCAAGCTGATCACCCACCTCAACGCCATTACCCGGGACCATCTGAACGCTCAAAATCAGACCCTCACTGCTTGACTTTCAACACGGTTACTCAGGCCGGAAACACGCCGGTACTCAGATAGCGGTCGCCCCGATCGCAGACAATGAATACGATGGTCGCGTTGTCCACTTCACGAGCGATGCGTAGCGCCACCTCGCAAGCGCCCGCTGCGCTGATGCCGCCGAACAGTCCCTCCTCACGAGCGAGTCTGCGAGCCATGTTCTCGGCAGCAGCCTGGCTGACATACTCAAGCCTATCCACGCGCTGGGGTTCATAAATCTTCGGCAGATATTCTTGTGGCCATTTGCGAATTCCGGGTATGCGCGAACCGTCCTCCGGCTGGGCACCCACGATTTGCACGGCATCGTTCTGGGCCTTAAGGTATTTCGATACACCGGTGATGGTGCCCGTTGTGCCCATCGCCGAAACGAAATGGGTGACGCGGCCCTCGGTGTCGCGCCAGATTTCAGGGCCTGTCGTCTCATAATGCGCGCGCGGATTGTCAAGGTTCGCGAATTGGTCAAGCACCAAACCCTTGCCCTCGAGCTGCATCTGCTCAGCGAGATCCCGCGCGTATTCCATACCGCCGTCCTTGGGCGTGAGGATCAGCTCGGCCCCATAGGCCTTCATGGTTTGTGCCCGCTCAACGGAGAGATCCTCCGGCATGATCAATACCATTCGGTAGCCAAGGATTGCCGCAGCCATTGCCAGCGCGATCCCGGTGTTACCCGAGGTCGCTTCGATTAACGTGTCGCCAGGCTTGATCTGCGTGCGTTCCTCCGCGCGCCGAATCATCGACAAGGCCGGCCGATCTTTTACGGACCCGGCGGGGTTATTGCCTTCGAGTTTGCCAAGAATCACGTTGCCGCGCCGCACGTTCTCCGCGCCCGGAATGCGCTGCAAGCGCACGAGCGGAGTGTTGCCAATCGTTTGTTCAAGGGTAAGGTAGGTCATAGCGCTCTCCTGCACGAATTCTGACATGGCAGCCGGCGCTTTGCTCAGGTCAGCCAACGCTGTGCTATCCACACCAGGGGCGCGCATGCAAGCAAAAATGGCACGCTGATGCGATGAAAGGCTGCCAAGCCACCAGGGCTGCCCTCCAACCGCAGTGCGATGAGGTTGGCAAGAGATCCTATCCCGAGTCCAAAGCCGCCGACGTTGACCGCCACGGCCAACGCCATCGTATTCGCCGTGTAGTGCGACAGGAAAACGGTGGCCGGAACATTGCTCACGAGTTGTGAAAGCACAATGCCGCCAAGATACAGGACAAGGGGTTGGTGCCAGTCGGGAACCTGGGCCAGCGTATGCACGAACGACCATTGCGCCAGATGCCCCAAGCCAACAAACATCACGGCAAATGTGGCCAATAGCATCCAGTCTACCCGTATGAGAACGCTGCGAAAGCACAACGCGAAAACCAGCAGCACCATTGCGCAAGCAACTCCCGCAGACTGCAATTGCAGCAGGCCGACCACGCCCAGAAGGAGCCCTGCCGAAACAATGCCCAGCGCAGGCCATGGCCGCGCTCCTTCGTCTCGCGGGCCGGCTTCCACGTGAAGGGGTCGGGATGCGAACATGAAACAGGTCAGCACCAAAAGGAGCGAAAGCATGACCAAAACGGTTGGCATCATTTGGCGCATGAAGGCCGGAATCGACAGGCCCGACTGACGCCAAAGCAGCAGGTTCTGCGGATTGCCAATAGGACTCAGAGTGGAGCCTGCGTTCACAGCCAAAGCCTCAAATATCACCAGCCGCCGCACGGGCAGCGGGCTCTCATGACCGAGCGCCACGGTGAGCGGCACGACAAGGAACAAGCTCACGTCGTTGGTTAGCACCATCGACAATAGAGCTGCCGCCAGCACCAACCACAGCGCCAGGGCTCGCACGCTATGGGTGCGGTGTATCACTGCGTTAGCCACTCGCTGGACATACCCGCTGACACGTATGCCTTCGATAGTGACAATCAGGGCCACCAAGCCCAGGAGTGTGGGCAGTTCGAGCCAGCGGCGATACTGAGCCCAGGGACGCGGGTCGAGCAGCGCAAGGCCGATGGCCAACAAGCCGAACATCCACAACAAACGTTCCCGAACGATGGCTGCGAATAGCTGGGAAATGCCATGCGGCACCACAGCCAAGCGCTCAAAATTCGGCACGGGCTAGATGCTGCCGCCTGCGCTGGCGTCATCGGTCGACAAGTCCTGTGCTGCTAGGCGCCAGTGCCGTGCAGCTTGACCCTCCCGCTCGATACGCTCTTGCAGGCGAGCGAGAGCAGCGTGAATCTGCCCGCGGAGCTTGCGTTCGTCCGGCTGGCACTGATCCAGCGCCTTGTGCAGGTACTGCTGCGCTTTGCCCCAGAGTTCGAGTTCCGCACAGGCCCTCGCTGCAAGGAAGGTGGCCTGTGCCTCTTGTGGCCAACGATCCGTCCAGGCCTCCGCCTGAGCGACAAAACCCGCGTCGATCCCTGACAGCATGCTACGCAGGGCCGGCATGAGCGCAGCCGGCTCCGCGTCGGGCGCACGCAGGGCATCGACCAGCAGACCACGCGCCTGGGTTGATTCGCCCGCCGCATAGAGCCCGCGGGCTGCCGCCGCTGCGATCTGCGGATCGTGCCGTAACGCGGGATCAAAGGATTTCCACAACGGACGCAAGGCCTCGGCGTCGTGGTTCGCTTGTCGAATAAGGCCAAGTGCGGCGCCGTGGAGCATCGCCTGCGCAGCCGCCGGGTGCAGGCCGTGGTGCTTGCGCAAGGTCGTGGCCAATCGCAACACCTCGCCGTGATCCTTGAGCGCACGGGCAGCTGCCAATGCCAAGCGCATCGTCTGCGTGCGACGCTGCATGCCGCTTGATAGGCGGCGCAGCGCGGCTTGCGCAGCCTCGACATCTCGAGCCTCAACTTGCCACTGCGCCTGCAACAGGATTCCGGTTTCGCGCGCTGCCAGTGGCAGCGCTTCGAGGTAAGCATCGCGCCTGTCGTACGCTTGCATCGCCTGAGCCGCCTGCGCAGCGGTCAGAAGAGCTCCCGGTTTGAAGGCGTCGGCCTCAGCGGCCTTGCCCGCGGCTCTCTCCGCGCGACGGAAGCGACCGCCTAGCAAGTGCATGACAGACTCGTGCAATGCGTTAGCCGCGACCTCCTTGCGACGCCGCGAACGGAACAATGCCGCAGCGCGCGGTAAACCCAAAAGTAAACTGAAGGCTCGTATAGCGACGTAGAACAACACAAATCCGACCAACAGCAGCAAGACCGTCAGATTCAGTGACAGATCTATGCGATACGGCGGCAGCAGGATCGCCACATTGCCAGGCCTACCGCTTGCCGCCATCGCAAGCAGGGCAGCAGCCAACGCCAGCGCGACCACCCATGCCAGCCACCGCATCAGTTGCTCCCAAGCCCGAGATTGGCCAACGCCGCCAGCGATTCAAGATTTGCCGCAGGCTGCGCCCCGAGGTCGACCTGCTCGGCCTGCCGTGCCAGCGTGAGGGCCATTTGTGCGCGTGCCTGGTTGGTATTGAAATAGTTGTGCAAGCTGGCGACGATTGCTCGCATGTCAGCGCGGTAACCTGAGGCATTGCGCGATAAAAGATCCAACCGCGCGTTGAGCACTTGTAGCTTGAGATTTTCCCGCAGGTAGTCAGCCTGCTTCGGGGACATCAGAAGCACCTCAGGATGATCAATGCGAGTGATGCTCACAAGCCTGCGGACCTGCTCCCAACCAGCTTGCGCCCAATGTTCAAGCCACGCCGCCCAGCCTCTCGCAACGGGGCCGACGTCATTAGCTGTTCCATGCTGCTGCGCCGCCTTGCCCTCCTGGGGCGCGGCTGAAGCACGGGTTTGCAACTGATCAATCAATGAGGCCAGCTCGTCCAGACGCTGTGCGGCCGCGGGAATGTCGGGCGCCACGCTGCTTTTGAGACGGCTCAAGTCCACCTGCACAGCGCGCAACACCAGCTGTGCTCGTTGGCTGTTGGCACGCTTGAGCCTAACTGCGGACGATTCGAGCGTGCTCACCAGCGGGCTCAGACTGCCGGTGAGTTCAGCCTGCTGCTGCCCTAACGCGATGAGTTCAGCCGTCTGCCCGAGAAAGGCGTCATCACGGCTTTTGGCAAAATCCTGATAAAGCTGCTGCAGCGCCATGCGCTGCGCCGCAAAATCCTGCTCACGAGATTCGAGCACAGCGATGCGTGCATTCAACGCGCCCACAATATCTGCAGACTGCTTTGCCAGCGTACGCGCCTCGATCGATGCGGTATTCGCCGCTTGGAGTCGCTTGGCAATCTCGGCCTGCGTAGCGTACAGGCGCCCATCCACCCACCAAGCCACCACGCCCACCAGCACGACCACAACCAGGAGTGCCACCCAAATTTTTCCTAACCCCGGCGGTTTGGCGGCCAACACGGTTGCATCCTCCCCGGATGGCATGCCGGGAGGGGCTCTTTGCGGGTCGGCAGCGGCAATGTCGTCGGACGCCGGCGCCGCAGACGACCGCGCGCCAGCGCCCATCGGCTCAAGAGAGGCATTTGCGCCCTGGGGAAATTGCGGATTCGGCTCTGACATGCACTTGATTCTAGGGAAGACCGCGGTTCGAATTGCAGCGAAGTGTTGGAAGCCTGCTGAAGACCAGGCGAGATGGGGAAGACCCGGCCCCCGCCCAGAGCTCAACCGAAGGCTAATGCACGGATGATGGCGGATGGTTCAGGCGAACATACATCAACGCGTCCAAACCCCACTGCGGCTGCCGCCTCCGCGATCCGCGCGTGTATGACTAGGGCTCTTTGCGTTGCAAGCACCTCCTTGGCCTGCAAGCCGCCGGCGGCCAGAAGGCGTTGGAAGTTGAGCAGGCCCTCGGACGCGGTGAGAAGCCAAGCTGATGGCACCGTCAACAACGTGCGCAACGCGGAGAGGGTTGCCGCGTCAGCCGGTGGTGACTCCCGGCGGTAGACGTCGACAAACTGCACCAAGGCACCTGAGGCCACAAGCGTGTCGGCCAGCCAATTGCGCCCCGATCCACCGCGCAGCAATAGGACTTTGGCGCCGGCCCAGCCCTGCGGTCGCAGTGCCTGCAGGCTGACCCATAAGCCTTCTGATTCCGCCGCGTCCGCTGGGGCAGACGCCAACCTCACAGATTCCAGCTGCTGGTTGCGCAAGCGCAATGCCTGCTCGAAAACTGCTCGACTTCCGGGGCCGATAAGACCTACGGCACAAGACGCCGGCCATGGCCCCTTCAGCATACGGAAGGTGGCATGCACCGCGGTGGGACTGACGGGAATGGCGCAATCGAACGTGTGTAGTACGGCCAGAGCCTGCAGCGCTGGCTCCGGGTCACGGGGAGGCATGATCTCGATCAGCGGGAACCGACGCAACTCGATTCCTGCGTCGTGCAGTTCGCGCTCCCTCGCATCGAGTTGGAAATCGACGGCTGGGCGCGTGATCACAAGGGGCAGCATGGCCGGCACTCTTATGGGCCACGCCTGGTCAATTTTTTCAGACCACTTGCAGCTGATCGAGCACAGCTTGCGCGCCTTGCCCATGCAGTTGCCGCACGGCCTCCAGCCCCAAGGTTTCGGCCGCCTCGGGCGAAGCCACGGCAGCGGATGCCTCTGCACGCAACATGCGACTGCCGTCGGGCAGACCCAGAAGAGCACGCAGGTGCATGACGGGACCGGACCACTGCGCATATACGCCCAACGGTGTACTGCAATTACCGCCCAAGGCACGCGCGACGGCGCGTTCCGCGGTGGCGCACAGATACGTCGGCATGTGATTTAGCGGCGCAAGCGCCGCCGCCAAATCGGCGCGTCCCTTGGGGATTTCGATACCAAGCGCAGCCTGCCCCACGGCCGGCAGCAGTTCGGACGTGTCAATTAGCGCTCGAATGCGACCGACCAGCCCTAATCGCTTCAAACCCGCAGCCGCCAGCACAATGCCGTCGTACTGTCCTTCGTCAAGTTTGCGAAGGCGCGTATCCAAGTTACCCCGCAGCGGCAGCACACGCAGGTCGGGCCGCAACGCGCGAATCTGCATCTCTCTGCGCAAGCTTGAGGTGCCAACCACCCCGCCCTGCGGCAATGCGGTGAAGTGCGCTGCTCGAGCGGACACCCAGGCATCGCTTGGGTCTTCGCGCTGCATGACGACAGTCAACATGAAACCGTCAGGCAGCTCCATGGGTACATCTTTGAGCGAATGCACCGCCAGGTCGGCCTCCCCTGCCTGCATGGACGCTTCCAGCTCCTTGACGAACAGGCCTTTACCGCCAACCTTGGATAGGCTCTGGTCAAGAATCTGGTCGCCGCGTGTGGTCATCCCGTTAAGGCAAATTTGGCAGCCGGGGTAAAGCTTGCCCAATAGTGCTTGCACGTGCTGCGCCTGCCACAAAGCCAAGCGGCTTTCGCGGGTGGCAATGACAAGGCGGGGCGGGACGGACGGAAATTGAGAGATCGCGGCACACATGACGGAATCGTAGCAGCGACGCCACAGCCTCGGCGCTACGAATGGGTGCTGACGCAATCTCGAATTGCAATGGCCTCCGAGAGTGTCCTAAACACCCCCAGCCGCTGCTAGCATGGTTCTTGCTGCCTCCGATGACGCTTTGCGTTCCGTGCGTCTATTCGACACACCATGCTCGATACCATGCTCGCCCGCTCCAACGATTCACATTCCGACACCGCCCTCTTCGACGACATCCGCCATCTTGGCCGCCTGCTGGGCGAGGTGATTCGCGAGCAGGAGGGTCAACCCATGTACGACATTGTGGAAAAGGTACGGCAGTTGTCCGTCGCATTCCATCGTGAGGGCGACACCCGCCAGCGCCGCGCACTCGACAAGCTCCTGCAGGGTCTGTCGCGCGACCAAGCGGTGAGCGTGATTCGTGCTTTCAGCTATTTCTCCATTCTTGCCAACATTGCCGAAGATCGGCATGCCCTGCGCCGGCGCCATGCACACGAACTATCTGGCGACAAACCTCCAGCCGGGAGCACCCGCGCCGCGCTGGACAAGCTTCGCCTGGCCGGTTTTGACGCGGCGCAACTCGACGAGTTTTTCGCGCATGCCCTGATCTCGCCCGTCCTGACTGCGCACCCCACCGAAGTGCAGCGCAAGAGCCTGCTCGACGCCGAACGCGTGATTGCTCGACTGCTAGCCGAGCGCGACCAACCGCTTGCGCCCAGGCGTCAGCGCGACGTCGACGCCGAATTGCGTGCGCGCATCACCCAGCTCTGGCAGACACGCTTGCTGCGTTACACGAAACTGCGGGTATCGGACGAGATCAAGAACGCCTTGTCGTATTACGACAGCACATTCTTCGGCGAGGTGCCGCGTCTGTATATTGAACTCGAGCAAGATCTTGACGAGCTGTTCCCCCGCCCCGATGGCAGCCCCTGGAGGCTTCAGCCGTTTTTTCGCATGGGTCACTGGATCGGCGGCGATCGTGACGGCAACCCCTTCGTGACCGCTGAGACCTTGGGTTATGCGCTGCGACTGCAAGCACGTACGGCGCTTGAGTACTACATCAATCAGGTCCATGCGCTTGGGGCGGAGCTTTCGGTCTCCCTCATGCTGGCTTCAGCGAGCCCCGCTCTGCTGGCACTCGCTGAAGCCTCGCCCGACAACTCGGAACACCGCAAGGATGAACCGTATCGCCGTGCTCTCATTGGCGTGTACGCGCGCCTTGCCGCCACGTTGCGAAAACTCGGGGCAGCCGAGGTTCTGCGTCACGAGGTGGGCCACGCGGACCCCTACCCAACAGCTGAGGCATTCGCCAACGATTTGCGAATTGCGCGCGATTCGCTGGCTGGCCATCATGCCGAAGCTCTGGCGCGCCCCCGGCTGGACCCGCTGATTCGTGCCGTCGAGGTGTTCGGCTTCCATCTGGCCAGCATCGACCTGCGCCAAAGCTCGGACAAGCATGAGGAGGTTGTCGGGGAGCTTCTGGCAGCCGCACATCTGTGCAGCGACTATTCCGGTCTGGATGAACCCGAGCGCATTGAGCTGTTACTCCGCACCCTTCAAGACCCTCGCCCGCTGCGTGTGCCCGATGCCGGGTACTCGGAGTGGACACGCTCAGAGCTTGCCGTGTTCGAGCAGGCGCGTGACGCGCGCCGGCTGCTCGGTGAGGACGCCATCCGCCAGACCATCATTTCTCACACCGAAAGCGTCAGCGACCTGCTTGAAGTTCTTGTCCTGCAGAAAGAATGCGGCCTGTTCCATGGAACCCTGGGCAAGCCCGGTGCCAATACTGAGCTGCTGGTTGTGCCGCTGTTCGAGACAATCGACGATCTTCGCAATGCGCCCGACATCATGCGTGGATTCTTCGCACTGCCGGGCATGGCTGAACTGGTTCAGCAGTCGTACGCCCTGCAGGAAATTATGCTGGGCTACTCCGACAGCAACAAGGACGGCGGCTATTTCACCTCCAACTGGGAACTGCACAAGGCATCGGTGGCCCTCGCCGAGCTTTTCGGTCAGCTTGGGGCTAAACATGGCATCCGGTTGCGCCTTTTCCATGGTCGCGGAGGCAGTGTGGGGCGCGGCGGCGGACCAAGTTACGAGGCCATTCTGGCCCAGCCAGCCGGGACAGTGGGGGGCAGCATTCGCCTGACTGAGCAAGGCGAGGTGATTTCCAGCAAATACGCCAATCCCGAAATTGGGCGCCACAACCTGGAAACGCTCGTTGCGGCCACGCTTGAGGCGACGCTGCTCTCCACTCGCGCCAAGGGCAGCGATTCCCCGCAGCAGCGCCAAGGCGTTCGAACCGGCGCTCCGCACGTATTTCTGCAGGCGGCTGCCGCGCTGTCGCAACAGGCGATCACAACCTACCGCGAACTGGTGTACGGCAACGTGCGATTCGTGGACTATTTTTATGCAGCCACGCCCATCAGTGAAATTGCGGGACTCAACATCGGCAGCCGGCCTGCATCGCGCAAGGCGAGTCAGAGCATCCCGGACCTGCGTGCGATCCCCTGGAGCTTTTCCTGGGGGCAGTGCCGGGTTGCTCTGCCTGGTTGGTACGGATTCGGCACTGCTGTGGAAGCGTTCATCGCGGAACATCCAGAAACCGGAGCTGAACTGCTGGCACGCATGCACAAGCAATGGCCGTTCTTCCGCGCTTTGCTCTCGAACATGGACATGGTGCTGGCCAAGACCGACCTGGCTGTCGCCTCGCACTATGCGCAGCTGGTACCGGAGGCGCGCACGCGCAAACAGGTGTTCGCTGCAATCGAACTGGAGTGGCAGCGAAGCGTTCAGGCGATGCGACTCATTACCGGCTGGAATGGTTTTCTTGAAACGAATCCCACGTTAGCGCGCTCCATCCGTGCCCGCTTTCCGTACATCGATCCCCTTAACCACCTCCAAGTCGAGCTGCTGCGCCGCTTCCGGGATGGCCAGACCGACGAGCGTACGAAGCGTGGCATCCACCTGAGTATCAATGGCATCGCTGCGGGCCTGCGCAACACAGGATGAGGCGATGCGACGCGAGGGGATGTTCCTCAGGCAACCCAAGGAGCAAAAAACAGCTCGCCCAGCGGCGTTGACCTCACGATTATGAAATAATGGCCCACTTTGCCGGGATGGCGGAATCGGTAGACGCAGCGGACTCAAAATCCGCCGCCCTTAAAAGCGTGGGGGTTCGAGTCCCCCTCCCGGCACCAAGATTCAGTTCGCAGCAGTTCGTATTCGTTCAAACGACCCTAAGAATTCAACAACTTAGGGTCTTTTTGTTTCCGCCCTCGTCCGCCGTTTTCCGCCTGCATTCAGGGGTATCGTAGGGTATTCTTTGGGGTATTCCGATACCCCTTGCCGCCGATACCCCAAATGCTATCTGATGCCAAACTGCGGGCGCTGAAGCCCCACGACCACTCCTACCGCGTCACAGATGAGCGGGGCTTGTATGTGCAGGTTGCAACGACCGGCTCCAGGCTCTGGCGCTTCAAATACACGTTTGACGGCAAGGAAAAGCTGCTTGCCCTCGGCCAATACCCCGACGTGCCCCTTTCCCTGGCGCGAGAGCGGCGTGATGAGGCGCGCAAACTTGTGGCGCAGGGCATTGACCCCTCGGCACACAGGAAGGCTGCCAAGAACGCGGGAGACGGGTCATTCGAGGCGGTGTTCAGGGAATGGCTGGACAAGCAAAAGTCGGCCTTGACGGCAAACACCCATACGAACAAGAAGCAGCGCATGGAAACCAACGCCCTGCCCTACATCGGTCACCTGCCTGTGGCTGAGGTCAAGGCGCAGCACGCGCTGGCCATCATCAACCGCATCGAAGGACGCGGCCTGGGCGAGACGGCGCGGCGCGTGGTGCAGATCATCGGGCAGGTCATGCGCTACGCCGTGGCCACGGGGCGTGCGCAAAGCGATCCCACCCCTTCCCTGCGCGGCGCCTTGAAGCCCGTTGTGGTCAAACATCGCGCGGCCATCACCGACAAGAACACGCTGGCCACCTTTCTCAAAGCTGCCAACGCTTACCCCGCATCGCCCATCGTGCGCGCTGCCCTGCTGCTGCAAACCATGCTGTTCGTGCGCCCGGGAGAGCTGCGCCAGGCCGAGTGGGCTGAGATCGACCTCAAGCGCGCCGTGTGGAAGGTGCCCGGGGAGAAGATGAAAATGCGCGACCCGCACATCGTGCCGCTGCCCACCCAGGCTGTGGCGATCCTCAAGGATCTGCATGCGCTCACGGGCGGCAGCCGTTGGGTGTTTCCATCGCCGCGGTCCCTTGGCACCCGGTCCGAGCGCCCCATGAGCGAGAACGCCGTGCTGGTTGCCCTGCGCGCCATGGGCTTTGACAAGGACACGGTCACAGGCCATGGCTTTCGGGCCACCGCGCGCACCTTTCTGGATGAAGAGTTGCGCTTTCGCCCCGAGGTGGTTGAGATGCAACTGGCGCACTCGGTGCGCGATCCGCTGGGCCGTGCCTACAACCGCACGAAGTATCTTGAAGAACGCGCGGCGATGCTGCAGGCCTGGGGCGATTGGCTGTGGAAGCTGGCGGGATCGGAGACAGTTTGACCTTTCACGCGAGATGCCTCCATGAGCGCGGCGGCAAATTTCGTACCCTACCCTACTTGGTCAGCCCTGCAAAACCCCGCCAGCCCGTATGAGTGCTCACATTTTTCTATCTTTCTAAAGCCAACCGTGAAGAACTGAGCGCCCAGATGACGCTTAGCAAACTGGCCGCCCTGACGGGACGCATGCAGGGCATGGGAGTTTTGAAAGCCTTGACGCCGTGCGTTAACCACCGTTTTCGAGAATTTCTAGACAAGCCAAGTTTCCGTCTCTCTGGCTTGTTGACATCGATTCAACGCGGACCGCACCCTCGACAACTATGCGCCAAGGGCGTATAGTTGCACCATGTTCACGGTAATCGAGACGCTCCTGTTCCAAAAGCAGTGGCCGCTGTATTGGAGCGAAGAAGAGCGGGGCGCGTTCGCCACCTACATCGCCCAGACTCCCGATGCCGGTGACGTGGTGCCTGAATCCGGCGGCGTTCGCAAAGTTCGGTGACGTCGGGCCGGTTCCGGAAAATCCGGTGGGGTCCGTGTCATCTATTTCACGCGTACAGCAGCGGAGGAAGTTGTTCTTCTCACGCTGTACGCGAAAAGCGAGACCGACAATCTCACCGGCCCCAAGTTGAAGGAGATTCGTCATGCCCTCGAAAGCTAAACCCCTGTCAGATGCGGAACTCGCCTCCTACGAGGCCACGCGTGATCTGGCCGCTGATCTGCTGGAATCGATCAAGCAGATGAAGGCTGGGAAAACGCATGTCATCGCGTCACCCGCCGCCGAGGCGCGCCAGCGCACAGGGCTGTCGCAATCGCAGTTTGCCGCGCTTCTTGGTGTGTCTGTCCGCACCCTGCAGGGCTGGGAACAAGGTCGCAAGCGGCCCAGCGGCGCAGCGCGCACCTTGTTGACGATTGCGCGCACGAATCCCAAAGCGATCCTGGACGCAGCGATCGAGAATTAGATACTTTGGCGCAAAAGGTCTCGTTTTTTTGGTCGTGCAGCACTGGGACGTGCTGCTGGGATTTCTGGCCGTGTTATAGCTGCCCGTAAAGTCAGTGATAGGACCCCATGCAAGCATTCATGAGAAGTGGCTCCGTTTGTCTGAACAGCATTCCCCGATTGATAAGTGGACTGCGGG
>JABBOE010000102.1 GCA_019351955.1 Pseudomonadota bacterium | reverse complement strand
AACGCCGCGATGCGTGCCAGCGCCTCCCCCGGGTCCAGTGCATCCACTTTGTTCCATACGTGCAGCAGCGCAGCGTGCCGTGGTGCGTGTGCTGCCAGCAGCTCGGCGAGCCGTGCCTCATCTTCGGCATAGCGGCCTTCGCCGACCCGGGTCAGGTCGTGCAGAAACAGTACGGCGTCTGCATCCGAGATCGCGTCCCAGCTGCGCTCAACCCCGATGCGCTCGACCTGGTCGAGCGTTTCGCGTAGGCCCGCGGTGTCCACGACGTGCAGCGGCACGCCCTCGATCTGGATGGACTGGCTGACACGATCCCGCGTGGTGCCGGGAACATCCGTCACGATCGCAAGCTCGGCGCCCGCCAATGCGTTCAGCAATGAGCTCTTGCCCACGTTGGGCTGGCCCGCCAGCACCACGCGTACGCCCTCCCGAAGCAGAGCTCCCTGGCGCGCGCGCGCCAATATATCGGCCACGTCGCCACTCAGCCCGCGCAGACGTTCAGCAACGCCTGCTGCGCGGATGAACTCGATGTCTTCCTCGGGAAAGTCCAGGGTGGCCTCCACCAACGCCCGCAAGTCGCGAAGGCTGTCGCCCAGAGCTTGCACGCTGAGTGAGAACTCTCCCGCCAAGGCGCGCGAGGCGCTACGCGCAGCAGCCTCAGTCGTCGCATCGATCAGATCGGCCACAGCCTCGGCCTGGGCCAAGTCGATCTTTCCGTTGAGAAAGGCTCGCTCGGTGAACTCGCCCGGCTCGGCCGCACGCATGCCCCCTTTGCCGCCAAGCTCGAGCATGCGTGCCAGCAGCAACTGCAGAACCACCGGGCCTCCGTGCACCTGCAACTCCAGCACGTCCTCACCCGTATAGGAGTGGGGCCCGGGGAAGTACAAGGCAAGGCCAGTGTCGATGACGCCGTCGTGCGCGTCGCGCAGCGGCAGCAACGTGGCGTGGCGGGCCGCAAGGTCGCGCCCGCACAGTGCGCGCATGAGCTCGCGTAAATCGCGCCCCGAGGCCCGCACGATGCCAACGGCGCCACGGCCGGCGGCCGTGGCAATGGCAGCGATGGGGTCGTTACGGCGTGCCAGCGCGTCCATGCCGTGCGGCCAAGTGCAGAACGGATCGCCGTGCCACCCCGCGCCGCCCGCTTGCGGTTACTTCGGCTCGGAAAATTCCGGCACGCCCATCTTCTTGTTGATGAACCACTGCTGCGCGATCGAGAAGATGTTGTTGGTCAGCCAGTACAGCACCAACCCTGCAGGGAACAGGAAGAACATGACGGAGAACGCCAACGGCATGATCCACATCAACCGCGCCTGCATCGGGTCTGGAGGCGTCGGGTTGAGCTTGACCTGCAGGAACGATGTTCCGGTCATGATGAGCGGCAGGATGTAGTACGGATCCTTGGCCGAGAGGTCGTGGATCCATCCCAGCCAGGGCGCGCCGCGCAATTCCACGCTGGACAGCAGGACCCAGTACAGCGCGATGAACACCGGAATCTGGATCACGATGGGCAGACACCCGCCGAGCGGATTGATCTTCTCCTTGCGATACATCTCCACCATCGCGGCGTTCATCGCCGCCTGATCGTCTTTATGCCGTTCACGCAGTGCCGTCAGGCGCGGTGCGACCGCCTTCATGCGCGCCATGGAGCGATAGCTGGCGGCTGTGAGCGGGAAAAACAGCAACTTCAACAAAATGGTCAGCCCGATGATGGACCAGCCCCAGTTGCCTAGAACCTTGTGAACCTGCTCCAACACCCAGAACAAAGGCTTGGCGATAATGGTCACCCAACCATAGTCCTTGACCAGCTCAAAGCCGGGCGCCAAGCCCTGCAGCTGGCTCTCGACCTCCGGGCCCACGTAAAGCGTATCGGTCTGCACCGTCTGCGCGCCTGGAGCAAGTTGCGGCAGCTGAAGCATCACGCCGACAGCGTAAAGATTGGGTTGCAGCTTGCGCAAATAGAACTCGCGATCACCCGTATCCGGCTGCGGCAACCAGGCCGAGACGAAGTAATGTTGAACCATCGCGAGCCAACCATCGCTGCTCTTGATGGTTTTGACCTGATCGTGGATGTCCTTGAACTCGAATTTTTGAAACTTTTCCTTGCTGTCGTAAACGGCGGGCCCGGTGAACGTGTGATAAAAGTGCGTGCCCGTACTCGGGTCGTGGCCATCACGCACAAGCTGCATGTACAGCTGCGGCGCAACCGGAGTTTGACCCCTGTTGCTGATTTCATTGCGCACGGCAATCACATAGCTGCCCCGCTTGAAGGTGTAGCTGCGTGTGAGCTGCACGCCGCCGACCACGGGTGACTGCAGGCGCACGGTCAGCGTGTCGGCCGAGCCCATGGAGGTGGGCCCTGGCAGAAGCTCCATGGGCGTCTTGTGATTGGGATAGTCGCCACCCACCAGGCCGCTCTGCGCCAGATAGGTGTTGCTCGCGCTGTTGTCGAACAGCACGACGTCGTCCTTCGCGTCCGAGTGGCTGGCGTACTTGAGCAGCCGCGCGTACACCAAATTGCCGCCCTCGCTGGACACTTTCATGTCCAGCACGTCGGTCCGGATGCTCGTCAGCGTCGCACTTGGCGCGGCGGCGGGCGACGACGGCACGACGGTCGGGGCTGCTGCACCGGGGAGCGCTGTGGCATTCTGGGCAACGGGTACGGGAACGTCACCGGCGCGACCCGCGGGTGCGGAAGCCGTCGCCGTCACCGCAGGAGGCTCGCCAAACAGCCCGCTGCCGCCGTTATAGCGCAGCCAGGAGTTGTACAGAAAGATCACCGAGACGGTGAAGATCACCCACAAAACGGAGCGGCGAAAGTCCATGCGAAATCCTGCGGGAGTGAGGTTAAGAAATCAGAATCCGAAACGAGGTGCGCGACCGAAACGGCGTATTAGACATGAGGTGGCTTGACTGCCTGCGCAACTCGCGTTGCGGTGGGCTGTGGGCTCACGGCGCCACCTTCCGACATGCCGGGCTGTTCCTCGCTCAAAGCATCGTCGCCTGGGGCGCGGGTGCGTCGCCATGCAGCCCAGCTGAAGACCATTGGTACCGGATCATGCCCGCCCTCACACCAAGGATGGCAACGCGCAATGCGCATGGCACCCAGATAACTTCCCTGCGCAGCACCGTGCTGGCGCAGGGCCTCGATGGCATATTGCGAACACGTCGGCGTGAAGCGGCACTGACCGCCCACCCAAGGGCTCAGGAGCAACTGATATGCGCGCACCAACGCGATGAGCAACTGTCTCATTGCTGACCGTGCGGGGCGTAAATCTTAGGGTTCGGAAAACTTGCTGGCACAGCATCCGTGAACGCCTCGCGAAGGATCCGCTCGTGGTATTGCCGCAGCAGAAGTTGGATCTGAGTGCGCACGTACCGCATCAGGTTGCGTGAGTTCGCGCTGACAAAAGATTCGGGCAACTTGCGCGTGAGCTTCAACACCAGAACAGGCGTCGGACTTGGCCATCGGAGGTCATCCTGGTGCATGACCTCGCGCAACGCTTCGCGCATCACCCGACGGATCAAATTGCGCCGAACGGCTTGTTTGCACAACCGCTTCGGAACGACGAAACCGAGCACGCACTCCCGGGTGCACGCACCAAGCTGGATCCCGTCGGCATCCAGCGCCGCGCGGTGGTGCAAATACAATTCCTGCCCTCGCACACCCCGCCCACGCAGGCTCGCCGAAAACGACTCGGGACGCGTCAGAGGGACAAGGCGAATCGTGAACTCCCGCCTGCCAAGGTTATGCGCGTCGGCCATGCGGGCATGCTTCCGTTTGATGGCTTGGTGGCAAGTCCCACCTGCACGGGCAGCTGAGTCTGTGCTCGCAGACAAGGCAGGAAACCCGCCCGCTGCAGTTCAGCGGGGCTCAGACTGCCAGGCGCTTGCGGCCCTTGGCTCGTCGGGCATTGATGACGGCTCGACCACCGGCAGTGCGCATGCGCACCAGGAAGCCGTGGGTGCGCTTGCGGCGGGTTTTGGACGGTTGGTAGGTACGTTTCATGATGTGCTCAATGGATGGCGCAACAAGCCGAGATCAACAACTGCACAGGGGTCACGTGGCAAATGCTGCCGGCTGCCGAGCAGCGGCGTGGCCATGGCGTGAAACCTCCATCGCGGCCTTTGCATGCCCGTGTCAGCTGTGCTCTTCGGCTCGTTCAGGCGAAAAGCATGCCATTTCAACAAATTAAGCCGGGCGTGTCAATGCGCGAACGCCATTTCGCTCGTTTTGGGAGGCTCGGCGGCTGGCCAACCGCACGCGTGATGATGTTCGCGGTCTGTGGATAACTCCCCCAGTTGGACTAAAATGGAGAGCCATAATTCCTTCCTCCTACTCCGTTCGGGATGAGTCCACCAGCAATTGGCCCCTGTGGGGCTTTTTGACGGATTGCTTCCCGGGAGGCAGGCGCAGTGCCCGTTGTCTTGGTGTTCGGGCGCTGGCGACGCACAACATGAAAACGACTCCACATGTCTCTCGAAAAGATCTGGCACGCTTGTTGCAGCCAGCTTGCCAGTGAAATTCCCGTCCAGCAATTTACCGCATGGATCAAGCCGCTCGCTCCCCCTAACTGGAGCGAGGATCATTCCACAGCCACGCTCTCGGTGCCCAACCGGTTCAAAATGGATTGGCTGCGTTCCCAATACAGCAGCCGAATCGCCCAGGCGCTAGCCACGGCCGCCGGCCGGCCCATCCAGCTCGAATTCGCGATTCAGAAACCAGTGAACAAGCCTGCCGCTGCCGTCGCGCGCATGGACACGGGCGCGATGCCAAACGGGCATGCCCAACCACTGGGCGCCGACCAGGCTGCGGACCGCGCCGCCACGCCACAACCCGACCCCCATGCCGCAGCCGCGCGGCTGGAGACGGAAGCCCTTGAACGCTCCCGACTGAACCCGGGGCTTACCTTCGAAAGCCTCGTTCCGGGTAAAGCCAACCAACTGGCACGCGCTGCCGCACTGCAGGTTTCGGAAAATCCCGGCAAGTCGTACAACCCGCTTTTTCTATACGGTGGCGTGGGCTTGGGCAAGACCCATCTGGTCCAGGCCGTCGGCAATGCCCTGCTCGCGGCGCGCCCCGGCGCGCGCATTCGCTACCTCCAGGCAGAGCAGTTTGTCAGTGAAGTGGTCAAAGCCTACCAGCGCAAGACCTTTGACGAGTTCAAGCGCTACTACCACGCGCTGGACTTGCTCCTGATCGACGACGTGCAATTTTTCGCAGGCAAGGAAAAAACCCAGGAAGAGTTTTTTTACACCTTCGAAGCTCTGACCGCCAAGCGCTCGCAGATCATCCTGACCAGCGACACCTATCCGAAGGAACTTCAAGAGATCGATGCGCGGCTGACGTCCCGTTTCGACTCTGGTCTCACCGTCGCACTCGAGCCGCCTGAGCTCGAAATGCGCGTTGCCATCCTGCTGCGCAAAGCTGAGGCCGAAATGGTCAGCCTCGGCGAGGATGTGGCGTTTTTCGTGGCCAAGAACGTGCGATCGAACGTGCGCGAACTCGAAGGCGCCCTGCGCAAGATTCTTGCTTATGCGCGCTTTTCAGGCGAGGACATCTCCATTGGCCTGGCGCGTGAGGCTCTGAAAGACCTTCTGTCCCTCCAAAACAGGCAAGTCTCGGTGGAAAACATCCAAAAGACGGTGGCGGACTTCTACAAGATCAAGGTTGCCGACATGTACTCCAAACGGCGCCCAGCGTCCATCGCAAGGCCGCGGCAAATCGCCATGTATCTGGCCAAGGAACTCACGCAAAAGAGCCTTCCGGAGATTGGCGAGCTGTTTGGGGGGCGTGATCACACCACGGTTCTGCATGCCGTGCGCAAAGTCACGCAGGAGCGCACACGCATGCAGGAACTCAACCAGCAGCTGCACGTGTTGGAGCAGACCCTCAAAGGATGAACAAAGCTGTGGACGGTGTGTGAGCCAAAGTTGAACAAGTCCTGTTTTCTTGCCGCGCGTGCAAAGTTGTTCATCAAGCCTCGCCTAAACTTGCACGCTTGTCCCCAACGAAAAAATGGCGTAAGCCATTGATTTAAAACAAGCAATAAAGTTGTGCTCAGATTTTTGGACCTCCTGTTACCAGTCTTATTCTGAAAAGGAAGAATCACAATGAACAGATTGACCGTATCGCGCGAAGCCTTACTCAAGGGGCTCGGT
Organism: Pseudomonadota bacterium; assembly: GCA_019351955.1. Lineage (GTDB taxonomy): Bacteria > Pseudomonadota > Gammaproteobacteria > Burkholderiales > Burkholderiaceae_C > Thiomonas_A. Next base: position 6,038 of record JABBOE010000102.1, on the reverse strand, counting down.
GCTGTGGCTGGCATTGTGGAACGACGCCAGACATTGCCGATATTGGCCAACGTACTGATCCAGCCTGCAGGTCCTGATCTGGCCTTGACCACCAGCGATATGGAAATTCAGATGCATATGCGCACCGCTCTTGGCGAAGGGCATAGCGCTCGCGCGGACCTGCAACCCACGACGGTCAATACACGCAAGCTCGTTGACATCCTGCGCGCAACAGCCTTCGACGAGGCAACGCTGGAGTGGGACGGCGGCAAGTTCACGGTGCGGTGCGGAAAGTCGCGTTTTTCGTTGCAAACCTTGCCGCCCGAGGATTTTCCGTTGGTCAAGGAAGCACCGGACTATTCGGCCGTGCCGCTGGTAATCGGCCAGGGTCAGCTCAAACGCATGCTTGCGCTCGTGCATTTCGCTATGGCGCAACATGACATTCGCTACTACCTCAACGGTTTGTTGCTCGTGGCCGACGGGAGTCAACTCACGCTTGTCTCCACCGATGGGCATCGGCTGTCCATGGTCAGCGCACCGGTGGATGGCCTTGCCGAGAAGCGCGAGGTGATTCTCCCGCGCAAGACCGTGATCGAACTCCTGCGCCTGTTAGGCGACGGCGACGAGCCGATCGAGATGCGATTTGCCTCCAACCAGGCCCGTTTGGCGTTCGGCAATATGGAACTGGTCAGCAAGCTAGTCGAGGGTAAATTTCCCGACTACCAGCGCGTTGTGCCCAAGGGTCACAAGAATCATCTTGTCCTGTCGCGCCAAGGTCTGCTGGCCGCACTGCAGCGTGTGGCCATTCTCACGACCGATAAATTCAAAGGCGTGCGCATCAATCTTGAACCTGGCGCGCTGCGCATCTCGTCCACCAATGCCGAGCAAGAGGAAGCCCAGGAAGAACTCGATGTGGACTACAGTGGCGACTCCATTGAAATTGGCTTCAACGTTGCCTACCTCATCGACGTGCTGTCGAACCTGCCTGGCGAAAGCGTGCGCCTTGACTTGCTCGACGGCAACAGCAGCGTGCTGATGACGCTACCCGACGTCGCCGCCTTCAAGTACGTTGTCATGCCCATGCGCATCTGATCGGATGGGCATGAAGGGCGCTGACTAAGCGAATTGGCGCCACACTCACTATTTCTGGCCGTATTTCTGCCTTTTTGTCCGGCTACACCCCACCGCAAATCCAGCCGGCCCAGTTGACGTTCTGATCGAGTTGTCCCATGAGTGAACCATCCAGCAATAGCTATAGCGAGTCGTCGATCCAAATCCTTGAGGGCCTGGAAGCGGTGCGCAAGCGGCCGGGAATGTATATCGGTGACACATCGGACGGGACAGGCTTGCATCACCTGGTCTTTGAGGTTGTCGATAACTCGATCGACGAGGCGCTTGCCGGTTATTGCGACGATATTGTTGTCACCATTCACAGCGACAATTCGATTAGCGTGGCGGATAACGGACGCGGCATTCCCATCGGCATTAAGTTTGATGACAAGCACGAGCCCAAGCGAAGTGCTGCCGAGGTTGCACTCACTGAACTGCATGCTGGGGGCAAGTTCAACCAGAACAGCTACAAGGTGTCTGGTGGGCTTCACGGCGTGGGTGTGAGCTGCGTCAACGCGCTGTCGCGTTGGTTGCGTCTGACTGTGCGGCGCGACGGCCAGGTCCATGTGTTGGAGTTTGCCCGTGGTGCGGTACAAAATCGCATCAGCGAAGTGCAAGATGGCAGTGAAGTCTCACCCATGCGCGTGTTAGGTAAGACCGAGAAGCGTGGCACGGAGGTTCATTTCCTTCCTGACACCGAGATTTTCGAGAATATGGATTTTCACTACGACGTCTTGGCCAAGCGTCTGCGCGAACTGTCCTTTCTCAACAACGGAGTCAAGATTCGGTTGCTTGACGAGCGCCAGGGCAAGGAAGACAACTTCGCGTACACAGGTGGCGTCAAAGGCTTCGTGGAATACATCAATCGCGGTAAGAACGTTCTTCATCCCAATGTTTTTTACGCCACCGGCGAGAAGATGACCGAGCAAGGCTCGCCGATCATTTCCGAGGTGGCCATGCAGTGGAACGACGGCTACGCCGAAAACGTGCTCTGTTACACGAACAACATACCGCAGCGCGATGGCGGTACGCACCTCACGGGTCTTCGTGCAGCAATGACCCGCGTGATCAACAAGTACATCGACGACAACGAGTTGGCCAAAAAGGCTAAGGTGGAAGTCACGGGCGACGATATGCGCGAGGGCCTGACCTGCGTGCTGTCGGTCAAGGTGCCGGATCCAAAATTTTCCAGTCAGACCAAGGACAAGCTCGTATCCAGTGAAGTGCGCGCACCGGTGGAGGAAGTTGTCGCGAAGGCGCTGAACGACTACCTCTTGGAGAATCCGAACGACGCCAAGGTGATCTGCGGCAAGATCGTGGACTCGGCTCGTGCGCGTGAGGCGGCGCGCAAAGCACGCGAGCTCACGCGGCGCAAGGGAGTTCTCGATGGCATGGGATTGCCGGGAAAACTGGCCGACTGCCAAGAGAAGGATCCGGCGCTTTGCGAGATCTACATTGTTGAGGGCGACTCGGCCGGTGGCAGCGCCAAACAGGGACGCGATCGCAAGTTTCAAGCAATCCTGCCGCTGCGGGGCAAAATTCTCAACGTTGAGAAGGCGCGCTACGAAAAGCTTCTCACCAGCAACGAAATCCTTACGCTGATTACTGCGCTAGGCACTGGAATTGGCAAGGATGACTTCGACGTGGCCAAGCTGCGTTACCACCGCATCATCATCATGACAGACGCGGATGTGGATGGCGCCCATATCCGAACTTTGCTGCTGACCTTTCTTTACCGGCAGATGGCCGAACTGGTTGAGCGTGGGCATGTCTACATTGCCCAGCCGCCTCTGTACAAGGTCAAGCACGGCAAGGATGAACAATATCTCAAGGACGCACACGAACTCGACGCCTATCTGCTTCAGGTGGCGTTGCGCGACGCATCCGTTCTCACCAGTGCGGACCCCAATGCAGTCACACTGACAGGAGAGGCGCTCCAGCAATACGCACGTCAGTACATGCTGGCTGAGGATGTTATTGCCCGCCTTAGCGCTTTCATGGACGAGGAGGCATTGCGCGCGATCGTCGGTGGTGTGACCATCGCCCTTGACACACCGGAACAGGCCGCTGCTTCGGCGCATGGCCTGCAGGCGGCATTGCTCGCAGCGCACTCAAATGGTGTTGTTCCCAGCGTGCACGCCGAGACGGATCCGCGCAGCGACAAACAGGTCTTGCGAATTTCGCGGCACCACCACGGCAATGTGCGCTCAAGCGTGATCACCGCAGACTTCACTCACGGCGCGGACTATGCCGTGTTGGCTCAGACGGCGCAGACTTTTACGGGGCTGCTCGGCAACGGAGCGATTGTGAGCAAAGGCCAGGGTGATGGGGCGAAGCAGGCGAGCGTGAGCGACTTCCGCGAAGCCATGACTTGGCTGCTGCGGTTGGCCGAAGCCAGCGTGGCTCGCCAGCGTTACAAGGGTCTAGGGGAGATGAACCCAAGCCAGCTTTGGGAGACGACCATGGATCCGCAGGTTCGCCGAATGCTGCGCGTGCAGATTGATGACGCGATCGAGGCTGATCGCGTGTTCACGATGCTCATGGGTGATGATGTCGAACCGCGCCGCGAGTTTATCGAAACCAACGCGCTGCGCGCCGCGAATCTTGACGTCTAGATTGTTGTCGCAGGGCGCCAGAGTAAGTGCAACTCGCGACGTTCAAATGCGACTGGCGGACAAGATTAGTGCGACTCGCCCGGTAGGAGTGGCCTGCCCCGGTTCGTCGGACCAGTTATTCCTGGATGACGGCCCGCTGTTTCACAGTTGAACAACCTTGCTGCATGAACTCGCTCGGGGTCCGGTAGCCGAGACGGCTGTGCGGCCGGACCTCGTTGTCATGCCGTCGCCATTGCGCAATGACGACCTTCGCCTCGGGGCCATTGTCCGACTGGACGTATCTCGGCGCGATGTAAGTGTCGCCTGGGTCGATAGTCACCTCACGGCCTGAACGTGTGGGTGTCCGCAATCGCTGAAGCCCCGTCCGCTGTCAGTCGTCTCCTATTCGGCCAGTGCTGTCCCCCGACCCACCTTGCAGCGGAGGCCGCACTGCTGCAGAGAGCGGTCGCCCACGGCCGGGATTTCGCGAGTGTCTGCTCCCGGCGCCTGCGAACTGGTGCTCTCGGCTCATTGCAGCCGTCAGGCGGTCGCTTCGCTTGTGGCGGCGGGTAGCATCGGTGGTGTGATCAGCGGCCGTCGGCATCAGCCGGCACCGCTTGTTCGCGCGAGTCTTCCAAAGTGCGATCCTGCGTCGACCTCAGCCTGCGCAGGCGTCAGTTGTAGAAAAGGTTCTCCATGTCCTGGTCAGATGGAGCGGACTGCAGAATCGCCTGGCGGAAGGCCTCGCGGCTTGTTTGGTCCATGGTTTGCACCGAACGACAGGCCCGCGCCCGCCAATCCCAGATCGGGGAGGAAGCGCACGAGTTCGATCAATTCGTTCGCGTGGAGGAGGGGCCGGTGATGCGGTTCTCGATGGCGGGCGGCACCAATGCCGGGTGCTAGTCTTCCGCCCGGGGAAATTGCCTGGCGACGAAGGACCAGATCATCCGTGAGGCATCCGGGCCTTTTGGGTCACTGTAGGGATGCCCCGCGGCGCCACCGCTCCAGGCATGGCCGAGCTGGTCGACGGCACAGAGCGTCGCAATCAGCCGGCAGCCTTTTCGATAGTCGGTGATCATCGCTGGATAACGAGCACCACGCTGCACCCGGCGCGGCTTGCTCGCTGTGGCACCCACCCGTTCTCCCCAGCGCATAGCCGCTTCGTCGCCATTCCCCGGCGCCACAACGTGATCTGCCGCGCCATGAATGACCAATAACGCGGGCAGCCTTACATCGGGCGCAATGGCCGGAAGCTGCGATGTCGTCACGCTTTTCCCAAACATGGCCTTGATGGCGCTCGCCGACGAATGCGCGACGCCCGGCGCGATTCCCGAGTGCATGGCAATGGCCCGAAAGCGCTCGGGATGTTGAGTGGCCAGAAGCACGGCCATGCCGGCCCCGGCTGAAATCCCTGCCAGGGCAACCCGACAGCGGTCGACAGCTTGCGACTGGCAAACCTGCTCAATGGCCGAGCCGATCGAATTGGCTTCGGCTTGCGCCCGGCCCGTTCGGGTGTCGTACCAGTTCCAGCACCCCTGCACATTCGACAGGTGATCCTGCTCCGGGTAGAGCACGAAGAAGCGCTCCCGCGCCGCGATCGTGTTCATTCGGCTGCTGGCAGCCAGCGCTTCTGCATCCTGCCCACAGCCGTGCAGCATGACCAGCAACGGCAGGCGCTCGCTGCGCCGCACGCCGGATGGCCTGTACAGCCAATAGCGGCGAGGCCCGGCCGTGCCGATGGCAAGCCCCGTTGTCCAGTTGGCCGAGGGCACCATCGCCCTTTTTCCAGTCATGCGCTTAGCTGCCAGCGGACCTGCCCGCAAGCCCTTCTTGAGCGCCTTGGTACCAACCCGTATTGCCATCCGCGTCATCGTCTTCAGCACGCCCTGGAACGATCGGCTCCAGGCCGAATTTCGTATCCGCGTTGCCATTTGCTATCCCTCGAACTGGTTCGATCTGTCCTCCAATTATCGAGCCAAGCCCTCTAAAAGAATTGAAGCACGCAGAAAGGCCGTTTTGCACGGATGTCACCGGCTTAGCGAGCCCGTGACTGAAGCCAACGCCGCCTTCTATGGATGAACAGCGTCGTGGAAATTCAAGTCGGCATCATTCCTCGCGGGTTCATTTGCCGGTGGCAGTTGACCTGCTGTTGACGCCGATGCCGATTTGAGTCACGCGCCGGGTTTGCAGTGAACCGGTTGGTACGCGCCGAAATTCAAGCCTGACGCCGCGCGCAGTTCGTTTGCCAAGGTTCAGTCGCTGATCGGCATGTGGTTTAAATCGGCACCGGCGCCCACACTCTCTGGAAATGGACTGCGCCTGCCGCGCAAGAAGCGCTCAAGCGTATGTCCGGCG
>JABBOE010000101.1 GCA_019351955.1 Pseudomonadota bacterium | reverse complement strand
CTCGACTCCAGCCCTTTGGAGCAGCAGCGGCATGACGAAGCCGCCCACCACTCCGCCGAGAAGTCGCGACAGAGCCTCAACCGTCGCCGCCCCGGTGGCACGCAGCTGTAGCGGGTATTGCTCTGCCAACGACATTTTCATCGATGGAAACGCCCCGGTGCCGAAAAACGACATGATGCAGCCGAACGCCACCGATCCCACCACAGAGCCGGCCAACCCGAACAGCAGGGCCCCGCAACCGGCAATCCCCATGAAAATCACATAGGCCGCTCGCCGCCCTAGCATTTCGCCGACGATGCCATTGAGAATCTTGCCGGGCAGCGCAGCGCCGGTGATGATTGCCGTGAACAGTAACGAAGTCGCGAGCTTATACCCTTGAGAGACGAAAATCGTCGGCATGTAAGTCATAACGACGTAGAACATGAAAAAGACCCCGGTGGCCGACACAACCCGAGCCACTGTGCGCATGACTAGCCGCCGGCTAAAAATCTGCGCCATATGGGAGATTCCGATGACCTCAGCATTGATTTGCACCCTGGGGCGAGCGGGCTCCGGCAACTCGCGCCCCGTGACCCTGCGGATGGCCGCTTCCAGATTGTCAAGAATCACCTCCGCTTCACGCTGATAACCCTTTCTGGCCAGCCAGCGCGGGCTTTCCGGAAGCTTGTAATAGATGAGAACCGAATACAGAATTGGAGAGGCCGCAACCGCAAAAAAAACTCGCCAAGAATAATCGGGGCTAATTGCCGGGAAAATTATGAAACCCAGCAGCGGAGCGACGAAATAGCCAAGCGACAGGAAGGCGTCCATGATTCCGTTACAAAAAGTCCTTCGTGTCTTCGGAACCATTTCACACACGATTGCGTAAGGCAGCGGGAACACGGCGCCCATGCCGATTCCAGCGAGAAAACGCGCAATTAGCAGAAAACTGTAGTTTGGCGCTAGGCCGCAGGCGAAGGTAAAAATGCTGTACCATATAATTCCGTATATCAGGACCCGTTTGCGTCCGAACAAATCGGCAAGTCTCCCTGCCGGGATCAGCCCGATCACGACGCCGAAGGTCTGCGCTGCCACCAGCAGCCCGACTTGACTCGCGGTAATGTGCATGACTTGCTTCAGGGTCGGGATCGAAACTCCCAGCGAACCAATGCTCAGTGCCTCGGTGAACCAAGCCAGGCCGGCGAGAATGACAATACCCCAAGTGACACGAGTCATCGGCAGGCGATCTATTCGTGCTCCTACCGCGGCTTGTGCGGTGAAATCATCATTGAGTTCCGACATATTTGTCTCCTGATAGGAATTTAATAAACTATCCTGAAATCGTTCAACGCAGCAAGTTAGGCCCGTTTCTTCCTCCTTTTGTCCGGTAATTTATTTGTGACTCAATACAAATAAAAAGATTCCTTGATGTCGTTGGAATCCATGTCGTGCAATTTCAGGCGCTGGATTTTCCCTGTTGGCCCCCTAGGCAAATCGTCCACGACGTAACAGACGCGCGGCATCTTGTACTTACCGAGGTGTTCCAGGCAATGATCGCGCAGATCGTTTGCACTAACTGCTGCGCCGTCGCATAAAACAAGGTATGCCTCAATATTCTGGCCGTAGTTACTGTCGTTGACGCCGACAGTCGCGGCCTCCATAACCGCCGGGTGACGTAACAGCGCCTCGTCGATTTCGCGCGGTGAAATATTTTCACCACCCTTGATAATCAACTCCTTGGCGCGCCCAGTAATGAAGTAGTAGCCATCATCGTCGCGGTAGCCGAGATCGCCGGTACGAAACCAGCCATCTGCTGTAAAGACCTTCGTCGTCTCGGTGTCGTTCTTGAGGTAGCCGCGCATGACGTTGAGTCCGCGCAGTTCGATTTCACCGGTTGCGAGGTTAGGCAGCACGTGACCCTGGACATCAACAACCCTAGCCTCGGTTCCGGACGGCTTCCCGATACTGCCGACCTTTCGCAAATGCCGCTCTATCGGGTTGCTGAATGAAGGTGCCGCGGTTTCGGTCAGCCCCATGGTTTCGATAATGTCGACCCCGAAACGTCGCTCGAATGCTCGGTGGTGCTCCGGGGGCAGTGCCGCCGACGCCGAGCGGCAGAAGCGGATGCTGCGCAACTGATCCAGGTCGAGGTCCTCGGGGGCTGACTGGATGAGGTAGGCAATGATGGTTGGCACCGCGTTGACCCAGGTGCAGTTGAAACTGATCGCATCCTTCCAGAACGTCGTCGCTGAAAACTTCGGGGGCATCACTAGCGAGCCTCCTCGAACCAGCGGCGCGATCAGGTTTACCACTAGCGCGTTGATGTGATACAGCGGGAGCGGCGCTAGGCCGCGGTCGCCCGAACTTAGCCCGTGCTCAAGGCTGATATTGATGCCGTTAGCAACCAGATTGCCGTGGCTGAGCACGACACCTTTGGGTGTGCCTGTGGTTCCCGACGTGTACATCAGCAGCGCCGCATCGTCGACAGCAGGCACCACGTCGGGTTTGCTGGCCGCCGCTCGGTTGCGATCAAGCCAACTTGAGTCGGTAATGACTTCGACGTGCAGCGGCCGCTCCGTCGCCGCTGCCATAGCCTGTAGCGTCTGCGCATGCTCCGGTGTGGTGATGAGCAGCGCGGTATCGGAGTGATCGAGTATGTAGGACAACTGCGAAGGCTGCGCCAGCAGGTTGATCGGGTTAATCACCACGCCGTGATACATCGCCGCCAGTATCAGCATCGCGGCATCGAGGCCGTTGGACATAAACAGCGACACCACGTCACCTGGTCGCGCGCCGTGCCGCGCAAAAAACGGTCCGAGTTCGCAGCAAATCCGCTGCAATTGGGCAAAAGAGACTTCGCGCCCGTCTTGGGTCGCGATGAAGTAGATCGACTGCGGTGCTCGCTGCGCATTGACGTCGATGAGTTGCGCGACGCTGCACAGTCCGTAGGCATCGCCACAATCTTGCGACGCCGGGGCAGTCATGCAATTGGTCGGTGTCATCGGTCTCGGCTCCCTAAAAGGAAATCGGAACACCGGCAATGCACACACCCTAGGCGAGGGGACGATGGTTTTGGTTTGCTTGCCGCACGGGCCACAACGCGTTTGGTGGCAGATTCGAAGGGTTCAGCAGGCATGTCTGGACGAGCCTCGGTGATGGACGCTACTAGGGCCGGCACGAATTGGGTTTTTGCTTGGCGCAATCGCTTTGACCAATGCGTAATTTTGTTGAATTTAAGTAAATATATGAATAGTTTGTCCCGTTTTTTTGCATTTATAAGATATATGAGGGTTTGCGTTAGTTTGTTTTGAATATTTTTTCGTTTTCGGGACAACACGCCATCGCTTACCACCAGAGAACTCGATATAGTTGCCTTCAATCGAGCCGCTGGCGCTTGCGGCACCACACTTGATCACGATTTGTCCGTTGCCCATGGCAGTTTGAGTAATGCTTGGCTGCCACCCTGAACGGAGCGGCGTACTAATACTGTTTGCACCTTCGAAACCCTGACTTGCCATGACCTCAAATCAGTCGAACGCTGCGGCGGTGCGCGCCTTTCGGGTGCTCGAGTTGCTGGCCGGAGTTGAATCAATGAGTTTGATGCAACTCGCCAACGGCTTAGAACTGCCCAAGCAAACCGTGCATCGGATCCTGACAACCCTATGCGCCGCCGATCTGGTGATTCGCGACGTCGATGGCCGGGGTTACGAATGCGGTAGACGGGTGCGCAACATGAGCTTGGCGCTGTTGATGCACTCGGGGCCGGCCACTGCCCGCCATGCCGTGCTACGCAAGCTCGGCGAGCGCATCGGCGAGACTGTCAATCTGACCGTGCTCGACGGAGACGAGGTGGTCTACCTGGATCGAGTCGAGACCGCCTCGCCACTACGCATGCACCTGCAGCCGGGTTCACATGTCCCGCTGCATTGCACCTCTAGCGGCAAGCTCCTACTGAGCCTACAGCCGGCTGCGTTGCGCAACCGCATAGTCGACGCGCTGCCGCTGAAAAAAATGACCGATTTCACCATCATTGACGCCGCACATCTCCGCCAGGATCTGGTCGAAACCCGCAAGCGCCGCATCGGCCTAAACGACCAGGAATTCATCCACGGCATGGTATCGATCGCCGTGCCAGTGATGCGTGACGCCTACCGCGCCTGGGCTGCGATCGCCGTGCAGGCGCCCCTGGCCCGATCCGATATCAACGGCCTGCTTGAACACTTACCAGCGCTGCGCGAAGCCGCAGCGGCGATCGCCGCTATGGTGACGCCGCCGACGCCAGCCAGGGTACATGTCCAACGCGACACTCATGCAGCTGACGCCGAGCAGCTCTAACGTCGTGACTGACGCCATTTTCCTCCCCTGAACCGACAAGGATATTTCATGACCGCCAAGCAACCCGCCCCTGACACAACAGGCGAAGTGCAGACCCAGGTGTCGGCCTGCGTGGCGCGCGCGCGCGCTGCCCAGCGCCAGTTCGAGCGCTACACCCAGGAACAGGTCGACGAGGTTGTACTCGCTGTTGGTTGGGCCATCATGGAGCCCCAGCGCAATCGCGCGCTGGCCGAGCGCGCCGTCGCTGACACCGGGCTGGGCAACGTAGCCGACAAGGTGACGAAGAACCATCGCAAGACCCTGGGACTGTTGCGCGATCTGCGCGGACGCAAGTCGGTCGGCGTGATAAACGAGGATCCCGCTAAGGGTGTAATCGAGATCGCTCGCCCGGTCGGGGTGGTCGGCGCCGTCACGCCCTCGACCAATCCGGCGGCCACACCAGCAAACAAGATCATCAACGCCCTCAAGGGGCGCAATACCATCATTCTGTCCCCGTCACCGAAGGGCTACAGCACAGGCACGCTGCTGCTGCAGTACATCTGCGAGGAACTCGACCGCATCGGCGCGCCGCACGACCTCGTGCAGCTATTGCCAGCCCCGGTGAGCAAGGCTGCAACCCAGGAATTGATGCGTCAGGTTGACCTCGTCGTAGTCACGGGATCGCAGAACAATGTGCGTGCGGCGTACGCCAGCGGCACCCCGGCGATTGGCGTGGGTGCAGGCAACGTCGCTGTGATCGTCGATGAGACCTGCGATGTGGAACAGGCGGCGCAGAAAATCCGCCGATCGAAAGTATTCGACAACGCGACCAGTTGTTCGTCGGAAAATAGCCTTGTCATCGTGGATGCCGTGTATGGTGCCACCATCGACGCGCTGCTCCGGCAAGGTGGCGTGCTGCTCGACGCGGAGCAAAAGCAATGCCTGCAAGACACAATGTGGCCCGATGGAAAGCTCTCACCGGCTGTAACTGCCAAATCAGCACCTACCATCGCCGCACTCGCCGGGTTGCAGGGGCCAGAATTCGAACGGGCGCAGTTCCTAATGGTCGAGGAAACTGGGGTCGGTGACGAGCATCCGTTTTCGGGCGAGAAGCTCTCGCCAGTGCTAGCTGTATACCGTGTCAGCGGATTCAACGAGGCCATGGACAAGGTGCGGAGCATCTATGCACACGAAGGCGCGGGACACTCCATCGGCATCCACACCGACGACCGCAATCGGCCACTGCAGCTTGGTCTACACATGCCGGCCTGTCGGATCATTGTCAACCAGGCGCATTGCTTCGCCACTGGGGGCAGTTTTGACAACGGACTGCCATTCTCGTTGTCGATGGGTTGCGGCACTTGGGGACGCAACAGCATTTCTGATAATCTGAACTACAAGCATTTTCTTAACATCACGCGCATCGCAACGCCCTGCACTCCGGATGAGCCCTCCCCACAGGATATTTTCGCTGAATACCAACGACGCCACGGTATCGTTTGATGCCAGCGCGGCGCGGCACGGGGCGCCACTCCCGCCCTAAACAATGCCAGTACGTTCCGCGCCACTTTTGTGGAAACAGCTCCTGCAACGCTCAGCGCATGAAAATCTGAGCCTGCAAGGACGGATCAGAGAAATGCTGGTGTCAGCGATCCTCGACGGCCGGATCGCGCCCGGTGCGCCGCTTCCTTCCGGACGCGAAATGGCTGATCAACTCAGCGTGGCGCGTAACACGGTGGTTCTGGCCTACAAGCAACTGAGCGACGAGGGCTTCCTACAGTCGCGCCAGCGCAGCGGGCATTTCGTAAACCCCGAATTCGTTGCCGGACAGCATGCGGCGCCCAAGCAGGGCGGCAGGGGGTACAGTGGGGTCCAGGCATCGACGAACTGGCACACCCGGCTTCGCCTACGCACCACTGCGCAGCGCAGTATCCAGAAACCGGCCGATTGGCAGAAATTCCCATACCCCTTTTTGTACGGGCAATTTGATGCATCGCTGTTCCCAACTGCCAACTGGCGCGAATGCTGCCTGAAGGCGCTGTCAGTACTCGACATCCGTGACTGGGCGCCCGATCACATCAATCGGGATGACGATTCGCTGGTGCAGCAGATCCGCACGCGCGTCCTGCCGCGCCGTGGTGTGTGGGCGGCGACAGACGAGATCATGGTCACTGTCGGCGCGCAGCATGCGATGTACCTAGTTGCTGACCTGCTGATCGGCGAGGACTCACGGGTGGCTCTGGAAGATCCCGGTTATCCCGATGCACGAAACATCTTCGCTAGACGCACACCCCATCTGCTGCCGATAGCGGTCGATCATCACGGGCTCCCCATCGACCGTCGTCTCGACCACGTCGACTACCTGTACGTCACGCCGAGTCACCAGTGCCCAACCGGGGTGACAATGCCGCTGGAGCGCCGCCTCGAGCTGCTACGGCGGGCCGACGAGCGCGATTTCATCATCATCGAGGACGACTTTGAAGGCGAGAACCGCTTCGGCGGCGACCCGATACCAGCGCTGAAAAGCCTGGACCGCAACAACCGCGTGATCTACATCGGCAGCCTCTCCAAGAGCTGGGCACCGGGGCTGCGTCTGGGCTATATCGTCGCCCCGCCGGAACTGATCGCCGAATTTCGCGCACTGCGCCGCCTTATGCTGCGCCATCCTTCGGCATTCATCCAGCGCGCCTTCGCGCTATTCCTATCCCTGGGCCACCACGACTTTCAGATGCGGCGCATCGCGCTGGCGCACAACGAGCGCTGTCGCGCCATGCTCGACGCACTGGCCCAACATGCGCCGCAATGCGAGATCACCCCGATCGTTGGTGGAGGCTCGTGCTGGGTACGGCTTCCCGACGGCCTATCCACGAGTACGTTGCAGCAGCAGGCAGCCGCGAAGGGCGTCCTGCTCGAGCCTGGGGACGTGTTCTTTTTCTCGACTCCCGCGCCTGGCTCGTTCCTGCGCCTGGGCTTCCAGTCCATTCCCAACGAGGCGATTGGGCCCGGCATCGCCATCCTCGGCCAAGTAATCCGCTCGCTGCAAGGCCGCGGACTATAGCTGGGCTCGCCAACATGTGCAGGGCGAAGCCTGCACATGCGTTCAGTGTGCCAAGATAGACATCGCGCGTTTTTTCAGATCCAGGAAGTGCGGGTCGAAGGCGACCTCGGCTGAACGAGGACGCTCCAGTTCGATGGGAATGTCCAGCGCTACCCGACCTGGTCGGGCCGTCAACACGATCAGTCTGGTGCCGAGAAAGATTGCTTCGTCGATGTCGTGAGTAATGAACACGATGGTGCAATGCAACTGGTCCCACAACGAAACGAGAAAAGACTGCATCGACGCACGTGTCTGGGCATCAAGGGCGCCAAACGGTTCGTCCATCAGCAATACCTTCGGCTTCATCACCAGTGCTCGCGCAATCGCGACCCGTTGCTGCATGCCTCCCGACAGTTCGTAGGGCTTGTGGGACGCGAAGCCCTCGAGTCCGATGATGGGCAGGATGTCCGATGATGCCTTACGACGCGAGGCTTTGGTTCCACTGTGCAGCGATAAGCCGAACTCAATGTTCTCTTCGACGCTGAGCCAGGGGAACAGGCCAGGCTGCTGGAATACAACAACGCGATCTGCGCCAGGCCGGTCTTTCTGTTCCCCGTCGATGTAAATCGCACCCTTCGTCGGTGTGGTCAACCCAGCCAATAGGTGTAGCAACGTAGTCTTGCCACAACCCGACGACCCCAGCACAGTGATGAACTCGCCGCCCTCGAATTGCAGGTTGATGTTTTCGAGCGCGGTCGCGCTGCCAAAGGTTTTGTAGAGAGAATCGATGACTATATTCACGTTCAACTCCGCCAATGCGCCTAACGGGATAGGAAGGCAGAGAACTGTGGGGCTACGTTCGTGCTGAAACTAGAGGGCACCTCTTGGATTCGCCCGATCTCCTTCAGCACCTTGGCGGTGTTGACCAGTGTTAGATAGGTTGCCGATTTCTCGATGCCATTGCCGCTGCCCATGACCTTCGCCGCAGTCTGGTCTTTTCCGGAGAACACCTCGTAACCTGCAAGTTGGCTGCGCGCCATCGGAACCGTTACGCCAGTTTCCTTGGCCATCACCGGCAGGGCCTTTTCCGGATCATGCTTGGCGATTTTGTAGCCTTCGTCAAGCGCGCCCACGAAGCCACGGACCAACGCCGGATGTGCCTTCGCCCAGTCTGCATTGGCGATGCAAACGTTATAACTTGACGCAGACCGCGGCAAGTCAGCGTCCGTCTTGATCACCCTTCCGCCGGCCGCGCTCAGCGCACTGAACACCGGATCCCAAACGATAGCGGCGTCTATGTTCCCCGTAACCCACGAGGTACGCATCTGCGGCGGCGCCATGTTGATCTGAGTCACCGACCCGTAGGGCACGTGTGCCTCGGCAAGGAAGGTAGCCAATTCGAAAGATGATTGGGAGCCGGCAACGATGGCTATCTTTTTGCCCGAAAGTCCCGCAACGTCCTTGATACCGCTGTCGGCCTTGACCACGATCCCTGCTGCACTCGTGTAGCGCTCTTGATTGTAGACAATCGTCATTGGCAAACCTTGCGCGATCGCTGTCACTAGCGGTGGTATTCCGATGCCGCACATGAAATTAAGACTGTTTGATGCTAGTGCGCTCATCGCGGCTGGGCCGGAACTGAACATCTTGTACTCGACATTCGCGTGCATATGTTTTTCGAACAGCTTGTCTGCCATCGAGACCATATATGGATCGGCCCCGTTATTCTCGTAGCCGATGATCACGTCAGACTGCGAAGCGGCATAAACGGCGGGCAATACCAAGGTGGTGCAAGCCAGTACCGGAATGCAGACAAGTTTCATCCATCGAACTGATTTCATCTCATTTCTCCTTCAAGGTTCAGCCTTGGCCACGCCAAGGCACGACTAAATTTTCAATTTTCCGAATGACTAACTCCATTCCATAACCGACAAGCCCGATGATGATGATTCCCAAAATCACCACGCTCACCTGAAGGGCCTGCCCAGCAAACTGCACCAACCACCCTAAACCGCTGCTCGCCGCAATCAATTCCGCTGCAACCAAGCAGGTCCACGCCACGCCGATACCGACTCGCATGGCGGTGAAAATCTCGGGAAGTGCTGAAGGCAACACCACTTTGCGAAAAATCTGTTCGTTGGTCGCGCCGAGCGTCCTTGCCACCGAAATCCGAAGTGCCGGCGTGCTTTTCACTCCCGACATAGTCCCAATAATAATAACTGGTATTGTTCCTGCCAAAATTAGGACGATTTTTGGAAGTTCCCCAATACCAAACCACACCACGAGCAGCGGAATATAAGCAAGCGGTGGCACGGGACGTACAAATTGAAGCAGCGGGTCTATGATGTCAAATACCACTTGGTTTCTTGACATCATCAGTCCGATCGGCACTCCAATAACGATCGCTCCGATAAAACCGATCAAAATCCGGAAACAGCTGATGAAAAGATCGGTGGCCAAGGTCTGGCCACCATAACCTTCGCGCAAAATTGTTACGAATGATTGCCAAACCGCCACCGCCGATGGTAAGGCAAAGGGCGGGAAAATATTCAGGTAGGCGATTAACTGCCAAATAGCCAGCAGGCAAACAAGAACTACTGGCGTCGTCCAGCTGGGTCGGAATTTCGGCTTCTTGCCTTGCGCAAGGCTCAAAGTGCTCTGTCGCCGCCTGCCTATGGATAAAGATTGGAATTTCAAGATCTCTCCGTGCTTCGGTTGCATGCTCATCACGATCTCCATTCGCCTCAGCCGGCGACGACTCGCTCCTTGCGGAATGCGTTCTTCACCAAGATCAGGTCCCCGGTGAACGTGAAGATGTCAACCATCCTGGCATGCACCCGAGAACCATCCTGACGAGTACCGACAAATGTCGATTCGGTAAAGCCGCGATTCCCGCATACGCAATGCACAGGATCCAGCCAAGCGGCATCGGGAAAGGTCTTCCATGCTGCTACAAATCCAGCGCGAACATCTTCTGCTCCACGAAATGTGCGCCCCAGCATGTCCGGACCAGAAACGGCATGAAAAATGCAATCGTCAGCCATAAAGGACATTAGTTGGTCCAGGTCGTGGGCATTCCACGCGTCCGAAAATCTCTGAAGCATATCGATGCTCGGGCTCATATCGCTTTTCGCCAACTTGATGAATGTGCCCCATCGTAATTACCTGCGCTGAAGCTAAGGTAGATCCAGTTGGCGACTTTTGATTGGTCCACATCGCCGGCCTTGCACAGTGCCTCTCAAAACACTGCTCGCTGGGATGCGATATAAGGGTAAGCACTGATCGTGTAAACCATTATCCTTTGACGGGCAGCCTCAAATTTGAAGTGCAACACCCCAAGCCTGTAATGTGTTGCGACGCAAAGAACGACAGCGTACCGACAGCTTCAACCCGAAGAGCGCATGACGATGGCCAACTGGTTATTGGAGGGGTGCAGTGTTCGAGCCATGGTCCGAACACTGGCGCGCGCGCCCTCCACCGCCTTGCGCGAGTCGGGTCCCATACGGCTGAGGCCGCTCCCTTTGCGGCAAGCACAGCGCAGCAGGACCGGACGGCGAGATGCAATGCTGCGCGCCTGGCGCCGAAATTGCAGCGTGACCGTGTGTTGTGGGGCGTGGTCACCACCTTTCTAGCCTGGAAGTAGTCGTCCCTGAAGAACCCCCGGAAGCCGCATGAACACGGGGCTTCTGGGGTGATTGCCGATGGTGTGAACTCCCAGTTTGATTTCCAATAGGGGCTGTTTTCTGGGAGTTTTGCCGTGATGTTTGCCTGCCCTGCCACCGACGATTTTTTCCGCGCACGCATCGACCACATGATCGATCTGCGCCATCCGCTGGCCGTGCTGGCCTCGCGCATGCCCTGGCAGGAGATCGAAGCAAGGGTGGCACAGACTTTTTCGCGCAAAGGCCGTGCAGGCGTGGCCATGCCCGATCTCGATCTCTTTGGCGAACAGGTGCAGCGCGCGGCTGTGCCCAGCAACGCCGGGCGGCCCCGCGTGGCGCTGCGCATCATGATTGCGCTGCTGTACCTCAAGCACGCGTTCAACGAGTCCGACGAAGGCGTGGTCGAGCGCTGGGGCGAGACACCGACCTGGCAGTTCTTCTCGGGTCAGGCGTACTTTGAACACCGCCAGCCTTGCGACGCCACCACCCTGATCAAGTTTCGCAAGCTGCTGGGTGAGGACGGCGTGGAAGAGCTGCTGGCGCAGACCCTCAACGTGGCCGTTGATCTCAAGCTGATCAAGCCGCAGGAATTCGCGCGGGTGATTGTGGACAGCACGGTGCAGCACAAGGCGATCGCCCACCCCACCGACAGCCGCCTGCTGGAGACGGCGCGCACCAAACTGGTCGAGGCGGCCAGGGATGCGGGGATTGCGCTCAAGCAGACCTTTGCCAAGGAGGGCAAGGAGCTCAGCCGCAAGGCCGGGCGCTATGCGCATGCCCGCCAGTTCAAACGCATGCGTCGGACCATCAAGCGCCAGCGCACCATCGTGGGCCGCTTGCAGCGCGAGATCGAGCGCAAGGCCAGCGCCATTGGCCAGGCGGTGCGAGAGGCGCTGGGTGAGACCTTGCACAAGGCCCAGCGCATCAACGCCCAGAGCGGCCAGCGCAAGGCGGCGGATGGGCAACCCAAGCTTTACGCCTGGCATGCGCCGGAAGTGGCCTGCATCAGCAAAGGCAAGGCCCGAGCGCCCTATGAGTTCGGGGTCAAGGTGGGCATTGCCAGCACACTGCAGGGCAACCTGATCGTGGGCGCCCGGGCCTTCCACGGCAACCCGTACGACGGCCACACCCTGAGCGAGCAACTGGAGCAGGCCACGATCCTGATGCAGGACAGCCGGTCAAAGCCGGCGACCGCGTTCGTTGACCTGGGCTATCGGGGCGTGGATGCTGACAACCCGGATGTGCATATCGTGCACCGGGGCAAATCCAAACGCATCAGCAGCAAGGACAGAAAACAACTCAAGCGGCGCCAGGCCATCGAGCCCATCATCGGCCACCTCAAAAGCGATCACCGCATGGACCGTTGCCCACTCAAGGGTGAGCAGGGCGACCGATTGCACGCCGTGCTGTGCGCGGCAGGCTACAACATCAAATGGCTGCTGCGCATGATCGCCAAGAAGGGGGTGCCCTTTGTGAGTCGGCTTTATTTGCGCCTGTGTCAGGCTGCGCACTTACGCCCGAACTCGCATCAGATGCTGCGCGAACTCGCCTGCTTTGCGCTCAACGGCCCAGCGCTGCGACTGGCCGCCGCTTGAAAATGAATAAATCAGGGCCGAC
>JABBOE010000100.1 GCA_019351955.1 Pseudomonadota bacterium | reverse complement strand
GCGCTCACGACTCATGGCCAAACAGTCTACTTCATGCCCCTCTCTATGTAACGGTATTTCAGGGATGTTGTACTAGCCGCTCTAACCATCGCTTTCGCCACACATCTCGAAAAGCATGCAAACTGGTCCCGCAAACCCGTCGTTGCGCGTCTCACGCAGGAGGTACTCCAATTGAATGAAGCTTATATCGTCGCCGCTGTGCGCACCGCTGGAGGTCGTCGCAACGGCCGCCTGTCAGGCTGGCACCCAGTCGATATGGTCGCCCAAGTCATCAATGCCTTGATCGATCGCGTTAATGCCGATCCTGCTCAAGTGGAAGACGTGTTCATGGGGTGCGTCAGCCAGATCGGCGAGCAGTCCACCAATGTCGCCAGAAATGCGGTCCTGGCCTCAAAATTGCCAGAATCCGTGCCGGGCACATCAATTGATCGGCAATGCGGGTCGTCACAGCAGGCAGTGCACTTCGGCGCCCAAGCCGTGATGTCGGGCGTGATGGACATGGTCATCGCGGCCGGCGTTGAATCCATGAGTCGGGTGCCGATGTTCACCCCCTCATCCCTGCCGCAAAAGCATGGCATGGGTACATACATATCTTCAACAATTTCGACGCGATACAACGGCGCCGCCTTCAGTCAGTTTGCTGGTGCCGAATTGCTGGCGAAGAAACACGGCATCACAAAAGAGCATATGGATGCCTTCGCGTTGCAGAGCCACCAACGCGCCATCGTTGCGACCCGAAATGGACTGTTCGAAAGCGAAATTGTTTCGTTGCCGGCACGCTTGGCTGACGGATCCGAACCAGGGGACCTGCACACCATTGACGAGGGCATACGCTTTGACGCTAGCCTCCAAAGCATTGCGGAGGTCAAATTGCTTGAAAAAGGTGGATTGATCTCGGCAGCCACGGCCAGTCAAATCGCCGACGGCGCGTCCGCTGTGTTGATCGTCAGCGAGGCTGGATTGAAAACGCTCGGAGTCAAGCCGCTAGCCCGAATCCACCACATGAGCGTACTCGGCGGCGACCCAGTCATCATGCTCGAGACACCCATACAGGCGACGGAGCGTGCACTAGCCCGCGTTGGGATGAACATTGATGACATCGATCTTTACGAAGTCAATGAAGCATTTGCCTCTGTTCCGATTGCTTGGGTACAGGCATTGGGAGCGGATCCCGCTCGTCTGAATGTGAACGGCGGCGCGATTGCACTTGGGCATCCGCTTGGGGCCTCCGGTACAAGGCTTATGACCACCTTGGTGCATGCGCTCGAGCAACGAGGTGCTCGCTTTGGCCTCCAAACAATGTGCGAAGGAGGCGGAATGGCAAACGTGACCCTCCTCGAGCGTCTATAAGGCGCAGGTCAGACCCAACGCGAGGCTCCGTGTGCGTGCCGGCGCGAATTTGAGCGGCGTGCCGATTGCCTTATGACCAGGTGCTGTCTATCTCCAATGGCCTCGCGAATGAAGTCTCGGGCAAATGTCCCTGATCACGCGCTCGTCGGCCTCCTGGTCAATTCGGCATTAGCGCCCACACAACGGCACGCTGAGCCTGTTAGCGGCGCTGACACAGCCACCGGCGAAGTCCTGGGCAAGAGCGCGCCGCGCCACACGAGCGAGCAGTTCGTCGCCTTCCTCACCGATATCGCGGCCAGCCGACCTGCGCACCAGGAAATTCATGTGATCTGCGACAACGTCAACTCTCACAAGACCGAGCGGGTCGCGGAGTTCCTGGCTGAGCATCGCCATGCGCGCGTTCACGACACGCCCACGTAATCGTCTTGGCTGAACCAGGTGGAGAACTGGTTCTCCCGCATCCAGCGTGACGTGATCAGCCGTGGCATCTTCACCGGCGTGAACCATCTGGACCGCAAATTGATGCGCTACATCCGCGCGCACAACAAGAATCCCAAATCCGTGAAGAGAAAGCACGGCGATCTATCGCGCCGAATCCAACAGGTTCATTCTCAATGGCGCCGAGGACTCGTGACAGAAGTATGAGCTCAAGCGATACGCACTTTTCGACGTCGCTTTCCGGAGTTAAGAGGTCGAAAAGCAGAGCCCGCTTTCCCGCGTCGATTGATATGAACCTGAGATCTTTGTCGTTACGACACATGTTGTCGCAATGGTCTCGCATCATGCTTCCAACCCCACGGCGAGTGAGAACCCTGCTGCCATGGAGCAAGGTCGCCAAGAGGCGACACCGCTATCCTTTCAACAACCTAAGAGACGCCATCATGACCATCTGGAACAACAGCAAGATGTCCACTGTCTACTACTCCGATGACAGCGCTTCGGAGAACGACGTCTGTGTGGTCAAGATCACGGATCGTGAGATTCTGGTCGAATATGACGATGAGGGGTTAGTGCAATACCGCGGCGCCAATGACGGGAGCGGCCACTTTGTGCTGAGCGCTGAGCGCGTCGATGGCCGCGCTTCGCTGCACATGTTTGCCGAGTCCTCCATTCTCGAAGGATCCTGGATCGAAGGCGGCTATCGGGGCATGTGGCGCATCGAACTGGGGTGAGCTCAAGATGTCTCATTGGCTCGGCGCCCGCTGTGCAGCGAGCCTCCTGCGAGCCGACGTCGTCACGGCATCGGCTCGGTGCGTCGCCAACGTTCGGCCTAAAGCCAACGACACAAGTCGTCGCAGGGATCATGCATTATTCGCCTGTGTGAAGTGCACGTTGGCTTGAAACGGTCGGAGGTCGCCTTGCTATCCAAGTCCAAAGTCCTCGCGTATCGGCAATGTCCGAGACGCCTGTGGCTTGAAGTGCATCGCCCTGAGCTCAAGGACGAAGACACCGGCTCGCCCGCCGCATTTGCCGCCGGCCAGGAGGTTGGTGCGGTCGCACGCGAGCTGTACGACCCTGCGGGAGCGGGCCGGCTCATTGACCTGCAGGGACTCGGATTTCTGGAAGCGTTCAACGCAACGAGGCAGGCGCTGGCAACCCGCAGCCCCATCTTCGAAGCAAGCTTTAGCGCCGGTGGCGCCCTTGTTCTCGCCGACATCCTGCTGCCGGCGAAGGCGCGCGCGAGGACCGCAGCATGGCGCATGGTGGAAGTGAAATCCGCAGCGTCGGTCAATGACGTGCACCGCGACGATGTCGCCTTGCAGGCCCACGTGGTTCGATCCGCCGGGGTCGAACTCAGCGCGGTCGCGCTTGCGCACATCAATAGCTCGTGGGTCTACCCGGGAGACGGCCGCTACGAAGGGTTGCTCACCGAGGTGGATCTGACCGCCGAGGCAGCGCAACGCTCGCACGAAGCGCGGTCCTGGATTGTTGAGGCATCCAGAATCGCCGACCAGGGGGAGATGCCGGACGTGACGACGGGACCCCAGTGCAGCCATCCCTACGACTGTGCCTTTTATGGGTACTGCTCAAGCCTGGAGCACCAGGCGGAGATGCCCATTACCTGGTTACCGCGCCTTTCGAAGCAAACCTGGGTGGCCCAGGGCGTGCGTGACATGCGTGACATCCCGGATGACGCGCTCAATGATGTGCAGAGGCGCGTGCGCGACTGCACGGTTGGAGACAAGGTCTATATCGACCGCAAGGGCGCCAAGGCCGACCTGGCTGAACATATCCTCCCCGGGTATTTCCTGGATTTCGAGACCATTCAGTTTGCCGTGCCCGTGTGGGCCGGCACGCGTCCCTACCAGCAGATCCCGTTTCAATACAGCCTGCACGTCCTCACGCGCGAGGGCTCGCTGGATCATGCGGAGTTCCTGGATCTGTCCGGGGGCGATCCATCAAGGCCGTTCGCCGAGCACGTGATCGAGCATTGCGGAAACCGTGGCCCAGTCTTTGTCTACAACGCCAGCTTCGAGACATCGCGCCTGGCGGAGCTCGCTCAGCGCTTCCCGGAACTGGCCAAGCGACTGGAGGCCATCCGCGCGCGGGTCGTCGATCTGCTTCCCATTGCACGAAACCGGTACGACCACCCGGCGCAGGAGGGGAGCTGGAGCATCAAGGCCGTGCTGCCTGCCGCGGTCCCGGAACTCTCCTATGCGAAGCTTGATGGAGTGCAGAACGGCGGTGACGCCCAGCAAGCGTTCCTCGAAGCCATCCGGGTGGAGACCCGCACCGAGCGCCGCACCGTGCTGCGCCAGCAGCTACTCGCCTATTGCGCGCTCGACACCTACGCCATGGTGCGGCTGTGGCAAGTATTTGCGGGCCGAACCCGCTGGAGGCTTTGAGCATGGGTCAACGCAAGGAAGGCCTGGATACAGCCCTTATTCTTCTGGAAATCCTCAAGCGCATCCCGAAGCATCGCAAGATCACGGCAGCCGAACTGCACCGGCAGCTTGCCGCCGAGGGCTTCGATCGGGACATTCGCACGGTCCAGCGCCACCTCGATACGCTTGCCGAGAGGTTCGAACTGGAGCGCGATGCACGCTCAAAGCCGTATGGCTATTCATGGCTGGCGCGCGCGCAGGGGATTGCGCTGCCGAGCCTCACACCGCAGGAATCGCTGCTGCTGAAGCTGGCGCATGCGCAGCTGCATGCCCTGCTTCCCCCAAAGCTCATGCGGTCCATGGAGGGGTTTTTTGAGCAGGCCTCGCGCAATCTGGGCCCGGACAGCAACGCAAGGCTGGAGCGCCAATGGCTGCGCAAGGTGCGGGTCGTCTCGACAAGCCAGCCCTTGCTGGCACCCGAGATCAAACCGAGCGTGTTCGAGTCGGTCAGCGAGGCGCTGTTCGACAACCGCTACCTTGATGTCGACTACGCGAATGCGGCAGGATGGAAGCAGCGTGCGCGCGTCATGCCCCTGGGCCTGGCGCAGCAAGGCCCACGCATGTACCTGGTTTGCCGGTTCGACGGCTATGACGACGAACGCAGTCTTGCGCTGCACCGCATCCAGAGCGCTTCGATCACGACGCTGAGCTTTGACTATCCGAAGGACTTTGATCTTGCCCGGTACGACGCCGAAGGTGGGTTTGGGTTTGGCAGCGCAGAGGAAATCCAGTTGCGCTTCAGTATCGACAAGACGGCGGGGTTTCATCTCACCGAGACGCCGTTGTCGAAGGACCAGACCATGATCGAGAAGGAAGGTCACTACGTGGTCACGGCAACCGTCGTCAATTCCTCGATGCTCGACTGGTGGCTGCGAGGCTTTGGAGGCGACGTGTGGGGCGTGAGCAAGCGGCGTCGGCGACTACCAAGACAGGGCTCCAGTCAGGCAATCGCCCAGGCTAAGCATGCGCATTGAGGCAGGGCTTTCGGGATGGGCCGGGCTGCATGATGTGCAGCCACCGGCCGGCGCCACGCGACGCTCGTGAATTTGCACATGACAGCTGCCTTTTGGCCTGCGACACAAGATGTCGGACCGTGGGCCAAGAATGGATGCCTCGCATCGTCCATGGAGCCCGTCATGCCACGTCCCCGCTTTCACCGCTCGTCCCTGGGCCCTTCAGAGGGATCGGCTGCCACTGAGCCCATCGTGAAGCTTTGGATGTTGCGCATCCTGGTGCCGCTCAATGGCGCAAGGGCGCTGCACAAGGAGTCGTTGAACGAACACGAGACCCTTGCCTTGCTCGGCCTGGAGGTCGAGTTTGACGATGCGCATTCGGTTGATGCGCAGGCAAGACAGGTTCGCCTGGCCCTTGAGCCCCTTTGGCAGAGAGCCGAAGAGGAGGCAGCCCACACGCACCCACCACCCGCCCTGCGTGCGAACGTTGCCACGCTTGCTGACCTCATCCAGCTCAACGCGACTGAGTGCACTGCTGGAGCTTGCCAGCATGCTGCATGCACACCGGGTGCTGGACGACACCGCGGACTGCCTGGGAGCGCTGAACAGCAACAAGGCGGTTGCGGCATTGGCCGTGATTCTGGATCAACCCGAGGCCGCCATTCGCCAGGCGCTGGCGCCACGCGGGCAGTTGGCCCAGTCCGGATTGCTGACCCTTTCCCGCGGCAGCCACGAGCAGTTGACCGGAAAACTCGAGATGCTCTCCGACCAGTTCAGCGACTTCATCCTGTCGCCGGATGTCGAGCCGCTGTCGCTGCTTCGCGGCTCCGTGGCTCCGAGTGCGGCGCCGACTTTGAACATCGACGACTTTCCGCATCTCGGACTGGACCTCCAGGTGCTGAGGCAATACCTTCGCGTGGCGCTGCGCGAGCGCAAGACAGGCGTCAACGTGCTCGTCTATGGGCCGCCGGGAACGGGGAAGACGGAACTGGCACGCGTTCTTGCGGCTGACATCGAGTGCGAGCTCTTTGAGGTCTCCGCCGAGGACAACGATGGCGACCCGATTGGCGGCGCGCGGCGACTGCGTGCGTACCAGGCCGCCCAGCGCTTTCTCGCCCAGCGCGAGGTGCTGGTCCTCTTTGACGAGGTGGAGGACGTCTTCGAAGTGGCGGAGCCGCGCATTCTCTGGATGCAACGCGGCGCAAAGACCAACAACACCAGCAACCGCAAGGGCTGGGTCAACAAGGCCCTGGAAGCCAATCAGGCGCCGACGCTGTGGCTGACAAACTCCATCCAGGGCCTTGATCCGGCCTACGTGCGACGCTTTGATCTTGTCATTCAGGTCCCCATTCCGCCGCTGTCGGTGCGCACGCGGATTGTGCACAAGGCGTGCGGCTCGCTCGTTGATGAGTCAACTCTGCGCAATCTGGCCGAATGCGAGACGCTGGCCCCTGCTGTGCTCACGCGCGCCGCAAGCGTGGTGGAGGCGGTCGGTAGCGAGTTGGCGGTCGCGGCACGGCCGAAGGCACTCCTGCGCCTGGTCAGCCATACGCTGCAGGCGCAGGGTCACGCAGCTCTTGCGCCCAACCCCATGGCGGGATTGCCCGAAGGGTATGACCCGCAAAGCGTGCATGCTGATGCTGATCTTGTGGAGTTGGTCGAGGGCATCCGCCACTCCGAGAGTGCACGCATGTGCTTGTATGGCCCACCTGGGACGGGGAAGACGGCCTATGCGCGCTGGCTCGCCCAGCAACTCGATCGACCGCTGTATGTGCGGCGAGCCTCGGACCTCCTGAGCAAATGGCTGGGCGATAACGAGAAGAACATCGCCAAGGCATTCCGCGAAGCCGAGGCCGACGGTGCGGTGCTCCTCATCGACGAGGTCGACAGCTTCCTGCGCAGTCGCCTTCGAGCCGAGCGCTCCTGGGAGACGTCACTCGTGAACGAGATGCTGACGCAGATGGAGGCGTTCAACGGCGTGTTCATTGCATCCACCAACTTGATGGACGACCTCGATGAAGCCGCGCTGCGACGCTTTGACCTCAAGGTGAAGTTCGGTTATCTCGATGCGGCGCAGGCCCGGGCGCTGTTTTCTCAAGCGTGTGCGGTACTGGGGATCGACATCCCGCCTACAGACGACATGGCCCGCCTGAGCCTGCCGGCAACGCTCACCCCGGGGGACTTCGCCGCCGTCATGCGCCAGCATCGGTTCCGCCCCATCGCCACGACGATGGCACTCGCAGAAGCTCTCGAAGCGGAGTGCGCGATCAAGCACGCGCCCAAGCGTGCCATAGGGTTCAAATGATCGCCGCGGCGGCACCTTGTCGCTCAGCGGTGCCGCCGACGCCACCCGGCAAGGAGTCAACCTGTTACCCCACCCAGAGATACGCAGAGCTCGACAAGGCTGACGACACGGCGCTTGCGCATGCCGAGTCCGATCTCGAACAAGTGGCCGGTGTGGTGAGCGATGCGGGCGCGGCAAGAATCTGCCTTTACGGCCCAGCGGGGACGCGCAAGAGCGCCTACGCGCTACACCGCGCCAGGCAGCGCGGCCCCACCCTGCGCACGCGCCGTGCCCCGTACATGCTGTCCAAGTGCGTCGGGGAATCAGGGAAGCGGATCCCCCGCGCATTTCTGGATGCGCAGCGCGAAGGGGCAACCCTGATGATCGACGAAGTCGACGGGCTGATGCAAGGTCGGCAATACGCCGCGCGTCACTGGAAGGTCACTCAGGTCAACGAGTTACTCATGCAACTGGACGCCATCGAGGGTGTGCTTATTGCAACGGCCAATCTGCTGGAGCGGGTCGACCCGGCGGCGCTGCACTGCTTCGACCTCAAGATCGGCTTCGATGACCTGAGGCCGGAACAGGCCCGGGCGCTACTGGAGCGCGAATGCTCCTTGAAGCACATGCCCGTTCGGCGGGCCGGCTTCGTCTGAACCCGCACTCCGGTCGTGCAAAGCCAAGCGCCACTCACCACGATGCTCTGTGTCGACTCGCTGCCGCTGCCGCTGCCGCTGCCCGCCATCCGGCAAGCGTTCTGGCTGGAAGCGCGAAGGGCCGACCCGCGCAATGGCCCTGAGGCATCGACGAAGCACCTCTGGATCTGGCTGGAAATGCGCTCCGGTCAGCTGATGGCCTGGAGTGTGTTTGACCTGATCGAACCAACGACGGAATTCCTGCTGGCGTTCTCGGCAGCACTGCAGTCCGGCGCAAGCGACTGGAGCGCGCTGAAAGATCGCCTGCAAGGTCAATGGTTGTTCCCTCCAGAGTACCGCGCCGTGGCACTACGCGCCGCGACGCTCGAGCCGGCCGACGAATTGGTGCGCGAAGCTCTCGACTGGGTCGATGTCCTTGAACCCATGGACGAGGCAATGCAGGCCGCAGTCGAAGAGACGCGCAGGAGGCTACGAGGGGCGACGCGCGAGTTCCTGTCGCGTCTTGATCCGCATGTCCTGCGTCAGCTCAGGCGGCTGGCTCATCGTCCGGTGACGCTTGGGGACTACAACCACTATATCGCGTGGCCTCAGCCCCAGAGGCTGTACCGCCTTCAAGCCATCTGGTCTTTTGACTGGATCGAACCTCTATTGCATGGCAACCCTTCTGCGGGTGGCGCCGAGCCCTCGCATGAGTTGGTGCACTGCATCGACCTCGCTCAGCGTCTGCTTCCGGCGATCGCGCGATCCTTTGGAGTTCGCCCAGCGGCGATCCGACGGATGCGCGAGACGCCCGACGTCGTCAATCGATGTGCCGAGCGGGCGCGGGCTGTAGCCTGGCTCTTCGATGCCTGCCTTCCGGGTGCGCCGAAATTCGAAGACAGCGCGGATCTGGCAGATCTCGTGAACGGGCTCGCAGGGTTGGGATGGATCGATGATCGTGAACTCGTCGAGAGCGTTGCTCGCACGCTGGATGTTGCGCGCGTTCGACGGTTGGCCGAATACCTTCAGGAGGACGAGGACGATAATGCCTTCGGGTTGGTTTTCAGTGCCTACGCCGACTATCTCGGTTGCGGGTGCCGCGTGGAAGGAATTCCAGTCCTTCGCAACCTCCTGGTCGAAGGCGGCGTGGCAAAGGCGCTCGACGCCATTCACTGTTGGTTTGACGAGACTGCCCCCTCCGAGCCTGATGGACGTCTGGCCTCGTGGCCGTCACTACTGAATGAGCCAGTGCAGTTCGGTGAACTGCTCGCCATCGAGCTCCTCAGCGGCCAAGCCTTGCACGAGGAGGGGCATGCTATGGAGCACTGTGTTGCAGACTTCTGGAAGGACTGCGTTCGCGGCGATTGGCGCGTGTTCTCGATCCGCGACATCCACGGAGTACGTCTTTCGACCATTGCGTTTGCTCTCACGCACGACCGGATCGCCGGTGTCGAACATCGTGGCAAGGGCAACAGCTCTCCCGGCCCTCCAGCACTGGAAATGGAGCACTGCTTGCTAAGCGCCGTCGAAGCCGCCCTTCGACACCGCTGAATCGCATGGACCGATGCGAGCCGCCTTCGATGCATGTCACAGACAGGTCTTTCCGGCCGTTTTGCGGGCTTTCGCGGTGTACACTCGGCCAACGATTGTGGTTGCGGGCCAAGGCGTGAAATGGAACAAAGAGGGGCTCACAGTTTCGGTTCCGTGCGCCCCGTCGCTGATGTTTAGCCACTGACGGTCCCTTGACGATCATCATTACTCCCAACGCTGCAGTCGCCCCCACACAACCAGCCGTCGGGATCTTCTGGCGCGTGGCGGGGGTTCTGGTTGTCGACCGTTCGACATTGGACAATGCGGAGCCCTATGGGGAGTGCATCACCCATGCTGCCGGTCACTATGACCGCTGGCAAGAGTGGCAGGCTCTTGGCGGGGCGTGGCTTGCACTGGCAGGGTATCCAGCTTGTATTGCATCAACCGAGTACGACGAATGGCCGCGCGGTCGAATTGTCTACGAGACACCAGCACGACGCTTCGTCCTGTATGCCGATCGTCGCTTGCATAAGCCCGTGATCATCGATGCGCTTAAAGCAGCCTTCGGATTGAAACAGGCCGGGGTCATTGTCAGGAGCGATTCCCACTACCGGTAACGAGGATGTTGCTTGTCGGTGTGAATTTGAGCGGGGTACCAAATTTTCTGTGCCCATGTATCGTTTGTCTCCAACTTCCTCGCGATCTGTGGGCTTCAGCGCTGCGACGCGCTCCCGCCACTCGGCCAAGGAGGGGAGGATCAACCCGAGCGATGACGCTGTCGCGGCTGATCAGGGCGTTGGCTTAGCCCTTGGTGCGCTCGCCGCACTGCGCGCCGTCCATCGCAGCCTGACGCAACAGGGCGCACTTCAGCCTATGACCATACGGCCCCACCCCGGCCGGAGCAGTGCAATATCGAAAACACTGTAGACCTCAACAGCGCATGCCACCAGCCTTCGCGCCAGCAAACCGCTATGGATATCCACCCATGGTTTCGGCGACCACTCCCAATCGCGATACGACGCGTCGAAGCGTGAGTCCGGGACGTCTGAGTACCACGGCCACCATGGGGAAGCCTTGCCTCCTCCAGCATGGCGACTCATGGTTCTCGAGATATTCTCCCACCGGGTTGGGTCACTCATTGTGGATTCGTCATCACGACGAAATCCCCAAGAAAATCCGTTCAGGCCGGATCGCTCAAACTGAAACCGAAGTTGAATATCCTGGTCGTCGTGGAGCTTGAACCCGAACCCCGCGCCTCGCTTGAACGACTCCAGGGCAGCCGTCTCCCAGACCAGTTGCACCCCCTGCTCGCTCCGCTTGATCTGCTCATGAATACCGTCGCGCAACTGCCGCAGGAGTTCGATCCTGACACCACTCATAGCCCGGGTCAACGCCATGGTCGACTCGATGCTTTCCGACGATGCGAGAGCGACCTTCTTCACCTCTTCATCTTCATTCAATTGCAATTCCCCGTTGATGTCGTGCCGGACGAATTTCCCAAGCTCCTCCAGAAAGACGCGAACCCGCAAGGCACGCGTTTCCTTGGCACACGCCTCGACCCAGGCCGCGACTTGCCGGAAATCGACCTCAACGAGATGCCCGTCTTCAACCATCACTTTGCGCTCGTGTGCGCGCAAGCTGCGTTCCTCGGGCTCTCGGTTGGAAAGGTAGACCATCCACCAGTTTTCGCCCACTCCCGGTAGCGAGCGAACAAACGCCGCATAGTCGCGAAGCTGGTCGTCTTGGTCCCAGGCCCACGGCTTGTTCTCAATCACGATCACGAATTTGTCGGCCCGCACGACGATGTCGATTCGGCGTTGGCCATTAGCCTGAGACTCCGTTTCGACATCGACAGCGGGCGGCGGACTCAGGGTATCCAGGCCTACTGTTTCCAGGAACAACCGTAGAAAAGTCTGCCCCTGCCCGTGCGAACCCTCAGGCCTGAGCATCTCCGCGAAGATCGCCGAAAGCGCGTTCTCGTCCAGCCGCGCGTAGCGAAAGAACTCGAAGTCCGGTGCCAACTCCGGCGCGACGCGCGCAAAAGTCTCGCTGACCACCTTGCGGCGCAGCGTGACACGGTTCAGCAATTCCCGGGCGTGGACACCTGCGCTGACGGCGCCGATCCAGCCTGTCGCCTCAGTCTCTGTCTCTGTATGTTCGTTTTTCAATTCATCGTCAGGGCGGATTCACGCCGCGGACGTCCTTGCCGAGTGGCACCCGCGTGACGTCCCCACATAGTGCATCCCCAAACCCCCTCAGTCACCATTCCAACATAACCGAATCCCCAACCGTCGCGCTGATCTCATAACAGTTCTCATGCTCGACCACGCTCTGGTCCTTCGACAGCGGCGACTCGGTGAGGTGGAAGCCCGCTTCCTTGTCGATCCTGAACGTCAGCCGGACCTTCTCGCCATCGCCGTATCCGAAGCGCCCATCGGCGTCGTAACGCGCAAGATCGAAATCTTTTGGGTACTCGAAGGTCAGGGTCGACGCGGTGATCTTAGCGATGCGATGCAGCGCGAGATTGCGCTCGTTGTCGTAGCCATCGAAGCGCCACACGAGGTACAGGCGCGGACCCTGCTGGGCCAGTCCCAGAGGCATGACGCTCGCCTCGACGGTCCGCCCGGCGGCATTGCGGTACACAATGTCGAGCAGGCGGTTTTCGAACAACGCGTTCGCCACCGTCTCAAACACGGACGGACCAACCTCGGGTGGCAGCAGCGGTTGGCTGGTCGGCATGACGCGCACCTTGTTCAGCCAAGCGCTCCAGCTTCGCTGAAGTCCCGGGTCCAAGGCTGCGCTCAACCTGTTCGAAGAACCCCTCCGGGGCCTTGCACAGCTTCGGAGGAGCAGCGCCCGCAGGTGCTCGTGCGCCATCTTGAGCAACAGGGACTCTTGCGTCGACAGGGAAGGCAGGGCGCGCTACTAGCGATTGCGTCATTGAAAACGCACCCTTTGATGGCGTCTGAAGTAATGTGTGCACAGTAGTGTCCGGTTAAATCTCGAACAGATTCAATTGGTTAGCGAACGAGACGAGTTCGGGTTGGGTGCG
>JABBOE010000099.1 GCA_019351955.1 Pseudomonadota bacterium | reverse complement strand
CGTTGCCAAGCTTCGAGCAAGCCGTGCTTACTCGAGCGCCGGCGGCAGCCCGCCACGACCCCGGCAATCCGGGCGTATTTCTTGGCTTTGACTTCCACCTTGAAGGTGAGTCTTTGCATCTCATCGAGATCAATACAAACCCGGGTGGCGCGCTCCTGTCCGCGGTGCTGGCACGCGCCCAGCGAGCCTGCTGCGAGGAAATGCAAGACATGGTCCCAAGCGCAGAGTCCGTTGACGCCTTCGAGGCTGAAATCATGGCCATGTTTTTGCGTGAATGGAGGCAAGCAGGGCACGCTGGCGCGCCGCGCCGCATAGCCATTGTCGACTCGGAGCCCGCCACGCAGTACCTCTACGCCGAGTTCTTGCTGTTTGCACGACTGTTCGAGCGCGCCGGCGTTGACGTTGCCATTGTGGATCCTGCTGCGCTGCGTATGGAGAACTCACGCCTTTGGCATGGGGACAAGGCGATCGATCTGGTCTACAACCGGCTGACCGATTTCGCGCTCGACGCGCCGGCTCATGCTGCGCTGCGCCAGGCGTGGAGTGCGAATGCCGCGGTCATTACCCCGCACCCCCGCGCCCATGCTCTCTATGCCGACAAGCGCAATCTGGCGCTGCTGAGCGACGCCGACTCATTGCGCGCTCTGGGCGTGGAAAGCAGTATTTCTACGCTTCTCTCAGCGCATGTGCCGCAGACGCAAATCGTCAGCACACAAAATGCGGAGAAGCTCTGGGCTGAGCGGCGCAGCCTGTTCTTCAAGCCCTGGGCTGGGTACGGCAGCCGTGCGGCCTACCGCGGCGCGAAGCTCACCAAAAGCGTGTGGTCGGACATCGTGCGCGGCCAGTACGTGGCTCAAGCGTTGTCCCCTCCCGGCGAACGCCGCATTGGCGATGCCAATGCCCCCAAGCCCCTCAAGTTCGACCTCAGGGCTTACGCAGATGCAGGTCATGTGCTTTGGTTCAGCGCACGCCTCTATCAAGGTCAAACGACCAACTTCCGCACACCGGGCGGAGGGTTCGCGCCGGTGTACACCGAACCCGCACGGCAAGAGGCATCAACGACTCAACCGCGACCAATCCCGTAATAGGCCAGCCCGGCGGCGCGCACGGACTGCGGATCCCAGAGGTTGCGACCGTCAAATACGACTTTGGCACGCAGTTGCAAGGCAATCTGCTCGAAGTCGGGTGAGCGGAATGCGTGCCATTCAGTGACGACGACCAACGCATCTGCGCCCTGCAGCGCCGACGCGGCGTCTTTCGTAAGCTCCAGACTTGGGCGAGTTCCCCAGATTTTGCGGGCGCTCTCCATGGCAACCGGATCAAAGGCCCGGACCTTGGCACCCGCCCCAAGTAAGGCTTCAATGAGGTCAATGCTCGGGGCGTCCCGCATGTCATCCGTATTGGGTTTAAAAGCAAGCCCCCATACGGCGATTGTGCGGCCCTTGAGTCCATCCGCCGCAAAGTGTGCGGCGACCTTCTCGAACAGGCGCTGCTTTTGCCGCTGGTTGACCGCGTCGACGGCCTCGGCCAGTTCGGCGCGCAAGCCGGCTTCGCGCGCCATGAAAGCCAGTGCCTTCACGTCCTTCGGAAAGCATGATCCCCCGTAGCCCGCACCCGCATACAAGAAGTGGCTGCCAATGCGTTGATCCACCCCCATTCCAAGCCGCACCTGCTCAATGTCGGCGCCTACAGCCTCAGCCAATCGGGCGAGCTCGTTCATGAAAGAAATCCGCGTGGCCAGCATGGTATTGGCGGCATATTTGGTGAGTTCGGCACTCGCCGGGTTCATCACCATCATCTTCTCGTGATTACGGTTGAATGGCCGATATAGGTCGCGCATCACCGCGATGGCACGTTCGTCGGTGCTGCCCACCACAATGCGGTCACCGCGCGTGAAATCGTCAATGGCCGATCCCTCCTTGAGGAACTCGGGATTGCTCACCACGCTAACCCAGTGCTGTACGCCGCGACGTGCCATTTCCTCGTCGATGATGTCTTGCACCATGGCGACCGTGCCGACGGGCGCAGTGGACTTCTGCACCACCACGAGCGGGCCATTGACGTACTGGCCAATTTCATGGGCGGCACCTCGCACCTGGCTCATGTCAGCTTGGCCAGTGGGCAATGGCGGCGTACCGACGGCGATAAAGCATACCTGCGCCCCATTGAGTCCTTGCGCAAGATTGGGCATGAAACCCATGCGTCCCGCCTGCGCGTTGTGTGCCACGAGTTCGCTCAGGCCTGGCTCATAAAACGGCACCTGGGCTTTTTCCAGCGCAGCGATACGCCCAGCGTCACGTTCAACGCAGATAACGGTGTTGCCAACGTCGGCAAAGCATGCCGCAGTAACCAGGCCCACATAGCCGGCGCCAATAACGGTGACTCGCATGAATCCATCCTTGGTAATGTCGCAGTAGCCCGTTATTGTGCATTGACCACACACGGTGGGGTTTGGCACAGCGATTCCGCGCGCCGACTCTCCAATGGCCACAGCCGTTACGCTTGACGCATGTCAACCTGCGTGCGGCGTTGCAGCATTACAAATAACCTATAGGCTTTATGGAGATGGGCATGAAATCAACCGCGCAACCCCGTCCTTCGCGGCGCAACCGCTCTGGTCCCGCGATCGGGCACAGCTCTGCGCCTGAAAACCCCATCCCAACCAGCGCTCAGCACGATTCAGACGTGCCCGCCCCGCGCCCCCAGATCGGCGTCTCCATCGAGGCAGCTACGCTTGCACCAGGCGCGGAACGAGCAGGTTGCTTGAGTCCGCCGCCTCAGCCCGACGCGGGGCTGGCTGAATTAATCGATCGCGCGGCGCACGCCATGCAGGCCCGGCGCACGCTGGGCTTATCACCCGCGTCTATGGGCTTGGCCGCGGCTGATTGGTGGACACACGTTGCCGCCTCGCCGGGCAAACGCCTTGCGTTAGCGGGCAACGCCTTCCGTGATGCGGCCATCTACGCAGAGTATTGCGCTCGCGCAATGGCGCATCGGCCGGGTATGCGCGATACAGCCAATTGCATCGCCGCAACCCCGAACGACCGGCGTTTCGCCGATCCAGGCTGGCAACGGTACCCGTTCAACTTGCTTCAACAGGCATTCTTGTTGCAGGAGGACTGGTGGCGCAATGCCACATCCGGCGTGCGCGGTGTGTCCAGGCATCATGAGCAGGTGGTTGCTTTCGCCGCGCGGCAATGGCTGGACATGCTTGCACCAACCAATTCGCCATTGACGAATCCCGAAGTAATCGACGCCACGCTCAGGACCGGCGGCATGAATTTGGTCGAGGGCACCAAGGCTTGGATGGATGATCTGCAACGCGTGATGACTGGCCAGCCCCGCGCTGGAGCGGAAAATTTCGTCCCAGGAAAGCAAGTCGCTCTCACCCCGGGCAAGGTGGTATTTCGAAACCGGCTCATTGAGCTCATTCAATACAGCCCCACCACCGCGCAGGTTTGGGCCGAGCCGCTTCTGGTGGTACCGGCTTGGATCATGAAGTACTACATCCTCGACCTCTCGCCCCAAAACTCGATGGTTAAGTATCTTGTCGACCAGGGCCACACAGTTTTTATGATCTCATGGAAGAATCCGGGCCCCGAGGACCGCGAACTCGGGATGGATGATTACCTCGCGCTTGGCCCTCTTGCCGCCCTGGACGCGGTGGGACGCATCCAGCCCAGCCGCAAGGTACACGCCATCGGCTACTGTTTGGGCGGCACTCTTTTATCCATCGCGGCCGCAGCCCTGGCGGCCAAGGATGATGAGCGCCTCGCTACCGTTACGCTTTTGGCCTCGCAGATCGATTTCACCGAACCTGGAGAGCTGTCCTTGTTCATCGACGAAAGCGAGGTGAGCTTCCTGGAGGACATGATGTGGGCGCAGGGTTATCTGGACACCACCCAGATGGCTGGCGCCTTTGAGATGCTGCGCTCGTATGACCTGATCTGGTCACGCATCACCCGCGACTACCTCATGGGCCAGCGCCGCCCTCCAAACGATTTGATGGCCTGGAACGCTGACGCCACGCGCATGCCCGCTCGCATGCACAGCGAATACCTGCGCAGCCTCTATCTCAACAATGACCTGGCTGAAGGGCGCTGGAAGGTGGACGGCCAGACTGTTACGGTGGAAGATGTACCGCTTCCGTGGTTTGTCGTCGGCACAGAGGCCGACCACGTTGCGCCCTGGCGGTCGGTATACAAGATTCATCTTCTGGATCACAGCGAGGTGACTTTCGTGCTGACCAGCGGTGGCCACAATGCTGGCATCGTCAGCGAACCGGGGCACCCCCGGCGGCATTATCACTGGGCGCTGCACAAGCATGGAAGCGCCTTTCAAGCGCCGGAGCAATGGTTGGAGCAGGCCACGCCCGAAGATGGTTCGTGGTGGCCGCGCTGGAGTGCGTGGCTGGGCGCCCACAGCAGCCAAATGACTGCGCCGCCGCGTATGGGTTTTGCAGGCGCGAAGCCGCTCATGGATGCGCCGGGCAGTTACGTGCTGCAGCGCTGAGCCTCATGGACCTCGACCCCCGATATGCCATGGCCGACCTCATCGAAAACCACCCCATTGCTGAACTGAAAGTTGGAAACTCGGCCTCGCTGACGCGAAACTTTACCGAGGACGAAGTGCAGACCTTTGCGCTGATGTCAGGGGATGTGAACCCTTCACATGTGGATGCAACCTTCGCCGCAAGCGATCCCTTCCACAAGGTGGTGGCGCATGGCATGTGGTCGGCCGCGCTGATCTCCAATGTCCTTGGCACCCAGCTTCCAGGGCCGGGGACGGTGTACTTAAGCCAGGATCTGAATTTTCTCAAACCGGTGTTCCTGGGCGACACAGTGCGGGTCACGGTTACCGTCACAGCGATCGACACCACTGCGGGGCGTGCGCCCCGCGCAACCCTGCACTGCACCGTGGTTAATCAGCGCAACGAAACTGTTGTCGAGGGATCCGCCCACGTACTCGTGCCGACTGAAAAGGTCAGCCGCCCACGCGCGCATCTGCCTAGGCTGGAGCTGCGCGACCCGGGCGTAAAGCTGCGAGCCATCATTGAACAGGCACGCACTGCATTGGCTGGGCGACCGCCCCTGTCCATGGCTGTGGTGCACGCGGTGGATGCCGTTTCCTTGGGTGGCGCCGTGGATGCGGCAATCGCGGGGCTGATCCGCCCGACCTTTGTGGGCCCGGAAGCCAAAATGCGCGCCGCTGCCGCGGCCGCTGGCATTGATCTCACGGCTTATCCCTTGGTGGCGACCGAGCACAGTCATGCCGCGGCTGACAAAGCAGTAGCCATGGCGCGCGCGGGAGAGGTGCAGGCATTGATGAAGGGGTCGCTGCACACGGATGAGCTCATGCATGCGGTAGTCGATCCGCAAACGGGACTGCGCACGGCGCGGCGCATCAGCCATGTGTTCGTGATCGATGCTGTGGGCCAACCCCGCTTGCAGCTGCTTACCGATGCCGCGGTCAACGTAGCGCCCGATTTGGAAGCCAAGCGAGACATCGTCCAAAACGCAATCGATCTGGCGCATGCACTTGGCATCGCACAGCCCCGGGTCGCCATTCTTTCGGCCGTGGAAACCGTCACCCTCAAGATTCCCTCCACGATTGATGCGGCGGCCCTGTGCAAGATGGCGGACCGCGGACAGATCACGGGCGGCCTGCTCGACGGCCCGCTCGCCTTCGACAACGCCGTGTCCAAACGCGCCGCGGATAGCAAAGGCATTGTCTCGAACGTTGCCGGTCAAGCCGACATCCTTGTGGCACCCGATCTGGAGGCGGGCAACATGCTCGCAAAACAGCTTGAGTATCTCGCCGAGGCCAAGGTCGCGGGTATCGTACTGGGCACGTGCGTGCCCGTCGTACTCACCAGCCGCGCCGACCTTTCGGATGCGCGCATGGCATCGTGCGCACTGGCCGTGCTGCTGGATCTGGCAACCAGCACGATGGTGCCTGCATGAGCTCCTCGGTTCTCAGCCTCAATGCGGGTTCGGCCAGCCTCAAGTTCGCTTTGTTCGATCAGGCCATCGCCCACGGTGCCTCGGGCCTTCCGACGGCGACTCTGCGTGGTGAAATCGACGCGCCAGACGGCAAACCCACTTTGACTTATCGCCGAACCGGCGAGCCCTCACGCACTGAGACGCCCAATGCACTGCGCGGCGACATTGGCGGCGAAACCACCTGGCTCATCGATTGGCTGACGCGAGCGTGCGATGCGCCACGGCCCACGGTTGTGGCGCATCGCATCGTTCACGGAGGACTGCGCTACAACCAAGCCGTGCGCATCACGCCCGGCGTGTTCGCTGATCTGCGGGACCTCACAAGCCTCGCGCCACTGCACCAAGGCCCTGGTCTTGCAGGCGTGCAAGCGGCACAAGCCATCTTGCCCGACGCGGCGCAGGTCGCCTGTTTCGACACCGCGTTCCATGCACACCACACCGATGCCGAGCGGCGCTACGCGATTCCGCGCGCTTGGCATGAGCGCGGCTACCAGCGCTATGGCTTTCATGGCCTGTCGTATGACGCCATCAGCCGGCGCCTTCCTGCCGTTCTAGGCGAGAAGGCGCACGGAGCCGTGGTCGTCGCACAT
Organism: Pseudomonadota bacterium; assembly: GCA_019351955.1. GTDB lineage: Bacteria > Pseudomonadota > Gammaproteobacteria > Burkholderiales > Burkholderiaceae_C > Thiomonas_A. The sequence goes on along the minus strand of JABBOE010000099.1, from coordinate 6,208 downwards.
CTAGGCGGTGGCGCAAGCCTGTGTGGCATGCGCAGCCTTCAAAGCGTTACGACGACAATGGGTTTCACGGCGCTTGACGGGCTGGTGATGGGCACACGCTGCGGCGCGCTCGACCCAGGCCTTGTGCTGCAGTGGTTCCAGCACGACGGCATGCAGCCGGAAGAAGTCAGCGACCTGCTCTACAAGCAAAGCGGGCTTCTCGGTGTGTCGGAGATCAGCGCTGACACACGCGACCTGCTCGCCAGCAAAGACCCCCGAGCCCAGCAAGCCATCGACCTGTTCGTGGCCAGCATCGTGCGCCAGACGGGATCGGTGATGGCTGCTTTGGGCGGGCTCGACGCACTGGTGTTCACCGGTGGAATTGGCACCCATCAACCCATAATCCGGGCCGCCGTGGTGCAGAGGCTTGCCTGGTTGGGCTTGGCGCTCAACGCCGAGGCGAACGCGAATGGCGATCTGAATATCGCGTCAAGCGCCAGCCGCATCCCCATCCTTGCGCTGCCCACTGACGAAGAAGCCGTGATGGCAGCACAGGCTGCAGCCCTACTGACCGTAACGGCCGGAAGGTAAACCCATGACCGGCACCGTACCACCGCTTCTTCTGCAATTCGCCGCCACCGTGGTGCTCAGCTTTGTGCTCGGCCTTGAGCTGCACAGCTACCGCCGCGCGCAGGATGAAGGCATCGGCTTCGGCACCACACGCACGCTCACCCTTATCGGCGCGGCGGGCTTCGTGCTTTGGCTTCTCGACGGTTCGTCGCCGCGTGGGCTTTACCTTGCTGGCTTGGCAGCGCTGGCGGTTTGGCTCGCGGTGGACCTGGCTCGGCACGGCACCGCTGGGGCGGACGGGGGCGGCGCTCTGTTGCCTTCGGTCATCGCTTTGCTTGCCTTTGCGCTCGGCCCGCTCGTGCTCACGCAGCCCGATTGGCTGGTGGCCGCAGTATTGATCGTTGCCATTCTGATGCTGGCCGAAAAGCCGCTGATCCGTCGCCTGTCCGACGCCATGCCAATGGCCGAGGGCGTGACCTTGGCCAAATTCCTCATCCTGGCTGGCCTCGTTCTCCCGCTCCTGCCCAACACACCAATCCCGGGCCTAGTCGACATCACTTACGCCAAAGTCTGGATGGCTGTCGTCTTGATTTCCAGCATTTCTTACGCAGGCTATCTGGCGCACACCTATGTGTTTCCGAAAGCAGGAACCTTGCTCACCGGGGTTCTCGGCGGGGTGTATTCCAGCACGGCAGCCACCGTCGTGCTTGCGCGGCAAGCACGACTCGACACGGGCATCGCTGCGCAAGCGCCAGCGGCCACCGTCCTGGCGACCGCGATGATGTACGTCAGGCTGTGGATCGTGATCGTCGCGCTGGGGCACTGGCCCGCCGCATTGCACCTTGCGCTACCGTTCACTTTGCTGTTGGCGGGTTCACTTGGCGTGACCTGGTGGCTTTGGCACCGCGGCCGCCGACAGGCGCCGCAAGCCCCCGGCGCCACGCTCGGAGCACACAACGCGAATCCACTTGATCTGCCCGTTGCATTCCTCTTCGCTGGACTTTTCGTGGCATTCGCAGCCATCACGAGCTTCGTCACGCAGCACTTCGGCGCGACCGGCCTGCACGTGCTGAGCTTCCTTGTCGGGTTCACCGACATTGATCCCTTCGTGCTTTCACTGCTGGCCGGACACTTCCAGGTGACCGATACAGCGGTAATCACCGCTGTGCTCATCGCAACAGGCAGCAACAATCTTCTCAAAGCCGGCTACGCTTTGGGCATATCCAGACAAAAGGCCATGCTGCCGGCGGCGGCGTGGCTGGCCTTTACCCTGCTGCTGTCTCTGGGCTGGGCGGCTTGGGTGAAATAGCCTCGTTGCTCAGCGCTTGCATATGAACCCCGCAGCCTTCGTTGCCGAAACGGCCACCACCGATCGTGCGCGCGGTCTGACCAGCGACGAGGTGAAACGGCGCCTGGCGCAGTCAGGGCCCAATGCAATCCCGGACAAAACAGTCGCGGCTTGGCGTCAATTTTTGGGTAAGTTCTGGGCGCCGGTGCCGTGGATGCTCGAAGCGGTGATCGTGCTGCAGGTTTTGTTGCGGCGCGCCCCGGAGGCCATCGTGATCGCGGCATTGCTGCTGTTCAATGCGGTCGTCGCCTTCGCCCAGGAACAGCGCGCCAAGGACGCACTGGCCTTGTTGCGCAAACAACTGCATGTCAACGCCCGCGTCCTGCGCGACGGTGCCTGGCGCACTGTCCCCGCCGAGCAGTTGGTGCCGGGAGACGTGGTGCACGTGCGCGCTGGCGACTTGGTTCCAGCCGACCTGCAACTGTTCGAAGGCGACGTGGGACTCGACCAGGCTGCACTGACCGGCGAATCGCTGCCGGTGGATGCTGGCCCTGGAAAATCCGCCTACGCCGGGTCCATCGTGCGCCAGGGAGAGGCAAGCGGCATCGTCACGGGCACAGGCGCACATACCTTTTTCGGCCGCACCGCGGAACTCGTGCGCACGTCAAGCGCGCCGAGCCATATGCAGCGCACAATTTTCGGCATCGTCGAGCGACTTGTGGTGTTCGATGCGGTGCTGGTCGTGCTCGTCGTCGCCTATGCCCTGTCGCACCATATGCCCATGCTTGACACCGCAGTGTTCGCGCTGATGCTGCTGGTGGCGTCCGTCCCGGTGGCGCTGCCGGCGACCTATACGCTGGCCACTGCGATCAGCAGCATGCAGCTCGCGCACAAGGGCGTCCTGGTCACGCGCCTCCCGGCCGTCGAAGAAGCAGCTGCAATGGACACGCTGGTGTCGGACAAGACCGGCACACTGACACAGAACACGCTCACGCTGGAAGCCACGATGCCCTTGGCGCCGGGCACCGACGCCAACCATGTGCTGTACGCGGCCGCACTGGCCAGCGACGACGCCACGCAGGATCCGTTGGATCTGGCCGTTCTAGACCCGGCGCGCAAACAAGGGCTCCTGCAAGGCGCGCCGCCACGTCAGGCCTTTCACCCTTTCGACCCAGCCACCCGCCGCAGCGAGGGCGTGTACATCGCCGACGGCAAGCCCTGGCATGCCTTGAAGGGGGCGGCGAGCGTTATCGGACCCCTTTGCCGGCTCGATCGGGCACAACAGGGTGCGCTCGACGCTGCGGAAAGAAAGCTCGCCGCCCGCGGTGCGCGCGTGCTGGCGATTGCGGCGGGGGACGAAGATGCTTTGCAACTCCTCGGCCTCGTCGGCTTATCCGATCCGCCGCGCCCGGACGCTGCCAACCTGATCGCCCAACTCACGCTTCTCGGCGTGCGCGTACGCATGGCCACAGGCGATGCACTAGAAACCGCGCGCGCCATCGGTGCTGCGCTGGGCCTCGGCACACGCGTATGCGAGGCAAAGGGCGACGCGCTGCGCGACCCCGAGAACTGCGACCTGTTCGCCCGCGTGCTGCCCGAGGACAAACACGCCATCGTGCAGGCGCTGCAGCGCAGCGGCCACGTCACCGGCATGACCGGCGACGGCGTCAACGACGCTCCGGCTCTGCGTCAGGCAGAGCTTGGCATAGCTGTGGCAAGCGCCACGGATGTGGCAAAGGCTGCCGCCGGCGTGGTGCTCACCGACCCGGGCCTGTCCGGTGTGCTCACCGTGGTGCGCACCGGGCGCGAAGTGCACCGGCGTATGCTCACTTACACGTTGAACAAGACTCTCAAGACCTTCGAAATCGTTGTCTTCCTCACTCTGGGCTTGTGGCTCACGGGACGCTTCGTCATCTCGCCCACGCTGATCGTACTGCTGCTGTTCACCAATGATTTCGTCACCATGACGATCGCCACCGACCGCGTCCAAGCCGCGCCGCGTCCGCAGCGCTGGCAGGTGCGCAAACTGGTCGCCGCCGCCCTCGTGTTCGCGGCGCTGTCGCTTGCGTTCTCGTTTTCGTTTTACTGGTGGACGCATGCCACCCTAGGGCTTTCTGCGCCGCAGTTGCAGACCGTCGTGTTCCTGATCCTGGTCTTCACCACCCAGGCGAGTATCTATGTGCTGCGCAGCGACGGCCGCTTATGGTCCTTGGCGCCCGGGCGCTGGATGCTCCTTGCAAGCCTTGGTGACGTCGTCGTGGTGAGTCTTTTGGCCGGCTTCGGCGTACTCATGGCGGCACTGCCTTGGGGGCTGATCGCCGCGCTCATCGCCTGTGTCTTGGTGTTCGCGCTGGCACTCGATCAGGCCAAGCACATTGTGTTCAAACGTTTTGCCATCGTCTGATGGCCGGAGAAGGCGCGTTATGACCCAGGCTACCAAACAGGCATCGAAGCTGCCGAACATCAATGTGCCTATTTTCTGGCCAGTGCAACTGGCCGCCGATATGGCGGAGCAGGGCATGGCGCTTCTCGCCCGCAACGTCAAGTTTGTCGCCGAGGAGTCACGCCTGCACGGCGGCCTCAAGCCGCACCTTGCCACCGCGCATACCGAGCGGCTCAAGCTGCGCACGCTGACCCTGTGCGACTATTCGGCGCCGGATGCCACGGGCATTGCGACGCTGGTGATTGCCCCGTACGCCGGCCACACCTCGATGATCGCCGACTACCACCGAGGCCAGAGCTTGATGCAGACCCTGCGCGGCGCCAACGTCGACCGGCTGTTCCTTACCGACTGGCACAGTGCCACGCCCGACATGAAGGATCTGGAAGTTGATCAATACCTGGCCGAACTGCTGGCCTGCATCGATGATCTGGGTGGTCACGTCAACTTGGTCGGTCTGTGTCAAGGCGGGTGGACAGCGGCGATGCTGGCGGCGCGCTTTCCCGACAAGATCGCCAGCCTGGTGCTGGCCGGCTCACCGATCGACACTCACGCAGGCAATGGGCCACTGGTGAAAATGGTCAAGGCCAGCCCGATGAGCTTCTACGAAGATCTTGTGGCCTCCGGCGGCGGCCTGATGCTCGGCAAATACATGCTCGCTGGATGGAAGAACATGCACCCCGAGCAGCATTACGTACAGGAGCACATTGATCTTTACGAGCACATCGACGACCCTATCTGGCTGTCCAAGACAGAGGCGTTCGAACGCTGGTACGAGAATCCGCTTGACCTTCCCGGCCGCTGGTACTTGCAGGTGATCGATCAACTATTCAAGCGCAATTTTCTGGCCAAAGGCAAGTATGTCGCGCTCGGTCGCACGCTGAGCCTTAAGGCCATCACCTGCCCCCTCTACCTGCTTGCCGGGGAAAGCGACGACATCACCGGTCACCAGCAGGTTTTCGCTGCCGAGGCGCTTTGCAGCACACCCAAGGACAACACGAAAAAGCGCATGGTCCCCGGAGGGCATGTGGGTCTGTTCATGGGCGCGCGCACACTCAGGGAGGCATGGCCCGAGATTGGCGACTGGATCGTGGCCCAGAGACGTTGATCGCGCAGAGTATTGCGAACTCAGGCTGTTTTGTGGCGCGCCGATCCCTAACGCTCGAGCTCGCATTCCACAACCGGACCTCGGACTGACAATGGGGCAAAGGCCGAATCCTTTTATCCGGCCTTTGCAGTCACTCCCATGCAGCATGCACGGCCTTCAGTGCGGGGCGCGATGTTCGGCGCCGCGCATGACATCGCTCGGCATCATGAGCCCACGCTCCCCTCCCCCATCCGAGCGCGATGCGCGAAGCGGCCGCTGCGATTTGCGACCACGTCTTTACGCCGAACCGCTGCACGCACGCCGACGCTCTCACTCGACGACGAGACAGGCCCTCGTTGTGCGCGTCGCTGTTGCTGCTGCATATGCGTTTTTCCCCAATCGACGCACCTGTACCAATGGTGGCCTTGGAAAGTCGCCCTTTATGGCGCGCGCGTATTCCACCTCAGGCTCGGCGCTTTGCGGTAAAGCGCATCCCGTCCAAGCACACGCGGCATTGCCCTTGCCCACCCTGGGGACGCATCCCGTCTCAGACATCCCCCGGCGGCAAGTCCGGTGGTGGTTCCAGGCCAAGCCTGGCGCGTCTGGCCACGGCGAACTGCGCCAGCAAGGCACCCGCGAGGCACGCCATGCCTCGCAGGGCCCGGATCAGCAGCGGCGATACGCTCGCGGATGCGCTGCCCCACTCGCGCAACAGGCGCGGGTCCAGCGAGCCCGACACCATGAAGCTGACACCGAGTACGGCGACGAGGCTCAGCAGCCACACGATACCTAGTACAACATCCCTTAAATAGAGTTACAGCTCAGGATCAAGGTATGGCGCCAG
>JABBOE010000098.1 GCA_019351955.1 Pseudomonadota bacterium | reverse complement strand
GGCCTGTTCATCGACACCGGCCCGGTGGTGCAGGTGCGCGATGCCAAGGGCCACGCGATCACCCTTTGGCACGCCTTTGCGCCCCGGCCTGAACGCCGGGCTTTCCGGGGTTTAACTGATGAGCAAATATTTCATCCGTGCGCAACGCATCGCTCGCCGTTCGGGCCCCTTGTGGGCATTGGCTGCATCGGGCGCATTGGTCCTTGCGGGCTGTGCGGCGCAGGCCGCGCCCTTGGGCTCAGCACCGAGCGTGACGTCGGCTCAGCACGACGCAGCCGCCTTGAATGCGGCCGCGCGCCTTCATCCTGTCGCCTTTCTTGACCGCATTGGCTGGGGGGCAAGCGCTGCGCAATTGCAGGAGCTTTCCCGCGTCGGAGCCACCCGTTTTCTGGACGAGCAGTTGCGCCCCGACCCCGACCCGGTCCTTCCACCCGAGGTGCATCAGCAAATCACCGCCCTACAGTGCTCGCAGCCACTGAGCCAGCTCATGCCACCGCTCGTGCGGCAGATGCAAGCCATTCAGCAAGCCAGGCGTGGGGGCCAGGCCATCAGCGCCCAGCAGGCACAGGCCACGCTTCAGGCGCTGAATCAGCGCAAGAATCAGCTCACGCAGGAGGCGATGACCCAGCAACTGCTGCTGGCGGTGTATGCCCCCAACCAGTTGCAGCAGCGCCTGACGTGGTTCTGGCTCAACCATTTCAATGTGTTCCGCGGCGGCAACATCGGACCCATGATGGCTGACTACACCCAGCACGTCATCGCGCCGCGGGCGCTGGGCCCTTTCCACGATCTGCTGCAGGCGACCATGTTTTCGCCGCAGATGCTGCTTTATCTGAACAACGCGCAAAACGCTCGCGGCCACGTCAACGAAAACTATGCGCGCGAGGTGATGGAGTTGCATACGCTGGGCGTGGGCGGCGGCTACACGCAGACGGATGTGACCAATCTGGCACGCGCCCTCACCGGCCTGGGCGTGGACCTCGGTGAGCGCCCGGTGCACGTGCGCCCCGCCCTGCGCAATGAACTGTGGCAACACGGTATGGTCGTCTTCAACCCGGCTCGCCACGATCCCGACCCCAAGGTTGTGCTCGGCCACGTGCTGCAGGGACGCGGACTTGATGAGATCGAACAGGTCATCACCGTGCTCGCCGACGATCCGGCTACGGCGCGCCATGTGAGCCTGGAGCTCGCCCAGTATTTTGTCGCCGACCACCCCGACCCGGCGATGGTGAACGCAATGGTACAAACTTGGGCGCGCACGCGGGGCAACATGGGCGCCGTCATGCGCACCATGCTGACCAGCCCGCAATTTGCCGCCAGCCTGAGTGCGCCCCAGTTCAAGGACCCGATGCGCTATGTCGTATCGGCCGCGCGCGCCAGCTTCAGCGGGCGCATCATCACCAACACCCAGCCGCTCATCGGCATGCTCTACAGGCTCGGCGAACCCCTGTACGGACGGCAAACGCCCGACGGCTATGCACTGAGTGGCGGCGCCTGGGACAGCCCGGGCCAGCTGACCACCCGCTTTGAAGTGGCGCAGCAAATCGGCGCTGGCGCCCCGGCGTTGTTCGGCCCGCCGCCGCCCTTTCTGCGCACGCGCGCCGTACTCGACCCCGCGGGCACCATGGGCGAGCCGGGCTCGGCCACGACCGGAGCAGCGGCAATGCTCGCGCAAGGTGGGGCACCGCGCGGCGTGCCACCCAAACTGCCGCGACGTCCCCCGCCTGATCTGGCACGCAGCACGGTCTTTCTCGCGGCTGAGGCCGATCTGGGACGGGCCACGCTGGAGGCCCTGGCTCAGACCGACCAGCACATGCGCTGGAACGCCCTGTGGCTGTCCTCACCCGAGTTCATGAACGACTGACCGTCTGGGAGATCACCGTGCAACGTCGACACCTTCTGCAAGCCGCGGCGCTGTCCCTGGCCGCGCCCATGGCCCGGCTCTGGGCCGCGCCCGCGCCCGGTGGGCCCAAGTTCATCCTGGTGTTCCTGCGCGGCGCCTACGACGCGACCAATGTCCTGGTGCCTTACGCGAGCGACTTCTATTACGAGGCACGCCCGCACATTGCCGTACCGCGCCCGGGCACCGGCCCCGACGGCGCCATCCGGCTCGATGCCGACTGGGCGCTGCACCCGGCGCTGCAAGCGAGCATGCTGCCCCTGTGGCAGGCGGGCCAACTGGCGTTCGTGCCGTTTGCCGGCACGCGCGACATGACGCGCAGCCACTTCGAGACGCAGGATCACATCGAGCTCGGACAGGGACCGCAGACCCGCGACTTCAACAGCGGCTTTCTGAACCGACTCGTGCAGCAACTCGGGGACCGCGCGAGGCCCATGGCCTTCACGGCGCAACTTCCGCTGTCGCTGCGAGGGGCCGAACGCGTGCCCAACATGGCCATGGGCCAGATTGCCCGCAGCGGCATCGACTCGCACCAGGAAACGCTGCTTGAGAACATGTGGAGCAACACCCCCCAAGCCGTCTCGGTTCGCGAGGGCTTTGCCGTGCACGCCACGGTGATGCGCGACATGCAGGCCCAGGACTGGAAGGCCGAGATGATGGCCGCCAGTCGCGGGCTATTGATCCGCGCGGTTTCGTGGCAGAGGCCGCGCGGGTGGGCGGCTTGATGCGCGCGAGCTTCGACGTGGGTTTCATCGACGTGGGCGGCTGGGATACCCATGTGAACGAAGCCGGTGCCAACGGCGCCAGCGGTCAACTCGCCGCGAAACTCGGCGATCTGGGCCAGGGTCTGGCTGCCTTGGCCCATGCGATGGGCCCGGCCTGGCGCGACACGGTGGTCGTGGTGCTGAGCGAGTTCGGGCGCACGTTCCGCGAAAACGGCAATCGCGGCAGCGACCACGGCCACGGCACGGTCTACTGGGTGCTGGGCGGTGCCGTGCGCGGCGGGCGCATCGTCGGCGAGCAAGTCGCGCTGGCTCCCGACACCCTCAACCAGAACCGCGATACCCCGGTGCTCACCGAGGACCGCACTGCGCTCGGCGGCCTGTTCGCTCGCCTATGGGGGTTGAGCGCGCAACAGGTGCAAACCGTATTCCCGGGCAGCGCGGCGCTGGACTTGCGCCTGGTCTGACAGCGACGACGCCGCCGAGCCCCTCTCGTCGCCGTCGGACCGCTACAGGCGACCGAACCGGCGCCATCCCGCCACACTGCCCCTCAAGGGCGACGGTTGTACGCCTCGCATCTAGGCGCTCAAGCCGCCGTCGTCGTATGCCGCGGCAAAGGCCTTCCAGTCCGCCGCGCACGCCTGCGCACCGTCGTGTGCCGCGGCGATCAGGTTCCGGCTCAATTTGCGCCCACTCGCAAAATCCTGCAAGGCGTCCGCCGTCGCCGATCCGCCCCGGCCACTGCTGCGCAACTGCGCCCAAGCCGTCAATTGCCCCATCGTGTGCATGATGCCTTCGAGCTCGCCCATCGACTGACTGGAGCGGTCCAGCACAACCCGGTCCTCCGAAGGCTGCAGACCGCGCAGGACATACGACTGCTTTCTCCACTTCAGCGGCTGCAGGAAAGCCATCGACACCGCCTGCATGCGCCGCTGCACGCCAACGACACGATGCGCATGCGTGGCCCACTCGGGCTGGCGCGTGGCGACATGCCCACTAAGCGCCGAAGGCAGGGCCTGCTTGAGGTCGAGCAGATAGTTTGCATCGGGCGATCCCTTGCCCTGGACCAGGATGACGTAACGGTTGACGCCAAGGCTTCCCGTGCCTGCGATGCGCCTGGCCACATCCAGGACCTTGTAGAAGTCCGGATGGGGCTGGCTTGCTGCGAACGCGCCCAGCAGGGCAGACACGCTTGAGCGCTGTTCGGCGTCGGCGGGAAGGGCCTTATTGCCATCCACCCGCAGCAGCCGGCGCTTTCCCCTGCGCACGGTGCGCGTGTCGAGAAACGCCGGGCGCGCGCGGTGCTGCAGGTCATCGAGCAACCGCCGCACGGGCCCATGCGCCGTTTCGCGCTCCACCCAGCGGGCCTTGCCGTCGAAGATGGCCTGGGTATAGGCGTCCAGGTAGCCGCGGCACAGATGCAGCGCGTCATTCGCGCTGGCATGCAGGGTTTCGGCGCCGACCAGAATGCTGGTGATGACGCGCACGAGATCGAGCGTGACGGGGCCCAGCACCGCCTCGTCAAAATCGTTGAGATCGAAATACACCAGGCGATTGTCGCCCTTGTAACTGCCGAAGTTTTCCAGGTGCAGATCGCCGCACAGCCACGCGGTTGGCGCCTTGGTGAAGATCTTGGTTGTCGGCAACCGGTCGTAGAAAAGGTGGCAACTTCCACGCAGGAAAGCGAAACTGTTTTGCCGCATGGCGCGGTACTTCAGCGCCAGGCGCTCCGGATCACGCCCGGCATTGAAGGCGCGAATCGTGCTGACGGGATCGATCATCGTGGCCGCCTTCGAGAATGGTGGCGAGGTCTGGGCCGCATGGCGCAAGCGCTTGCAGTGCGATGCGCAGCCGGGGATTGCGACACTCCCAGCGCGCCATGCGGCATTGTGTGCGCACGCAGCCAACGGCATCAAGAGCTTTCCAGGCGAATCCCTCCAGGACTGCGCGCGAATTGACGGCGCTCGGCGGCAGCGGACCGGTGCATCGGCCCGGATCCCGCGACCGGCCCGTGGGCTGCGTCGGTTAATCTTGCAAAAAACGGCGACCAACAGGACACTCCAAGCCGGGTGGAGACAAGACATGGATGCACGAGCAACACCGAGTTCGGCTTTGTACCTGTTCGAGAAATTCGAGGTAGGCGTGGTTCACCTCGACGAGCGGCGCACCGTGCTGGCCATGAACGACTTCGCACGCAAGGTCCTTCCTGTGGGTGAAAAACAGCCATTCGACAAGCTCGTGTCGTCGTTTCACCCCGAGCGATCCAAGCCAAAAGTCAATTTCCTCCTGGACGAGGCGTCGCGATGCCCGGTGGCCAATGCCACGCCCATGACCATGATCATCAACATTCCCGAGCAGGTCTTGCTGATCAAGGTGACCCGGCTGGCGGACCATCTGGGCACCACGACGGGATTTGTCCTGGTCTTCTATGACGTCACACAGATCGTGACCAACGACGACACGGCACCCGAGTCGCTGCAGGCCAACCGCCGCCTCTCACGCATTCCCATGGTGGCGAACCACAAGGTGGCGTTTGTCGATACGGCCGACGTGCTGTGCCTGGAATCGCAGGCTCACTACACCCGCGTGCTCACCCGGGACGGCTTCCATTTCTGCAACCTCAGCATCGGCGACCTGGCCGCCCGACTCGACCCAGCACAGTTCATGCGCGTGCACCGCTGTTTCATCGTCAACTTGAAGGCCGTGGCTGAACTCGGTCGCGAGGGCAGCAAGACGCATATCGTGCTGCGCGGCAAGCACCCTGGACCACCCATTCCGGTGGCGCGCGGCGAGGTCGCGCAGCTGCGCGCAGCGCTCGGGCTCCTGAAGCGGGCCCGAGGCGCCGCACCCAGCGCCGCGTCTGTCCCGATCTAGGGATATTCCTGTATTGCGCTCGCGGCGAAACGCGTTCTCACCACTTCGTGCAACGCGATGCGCATTCCGTGAAGAAAACACCGATTTGGTGCAAAGTGCCCTGCAATTGCGGGCCCTTACGCCGAAATGCAAAGTTCTCTAAACTCGTTTCGTGAATAGGTCATTGACGGAAATCAATACCCACAACGATAACTGCTGGAGACAAGCATGATCCCACCGCGTTTCGAGTACCACGCGCCTCGCTCCCTGAGGGAAGCCGTGACCCTGCTGGGCCAGCTCGGCTCGGAAGCCAAGCTGCTTGCAGGCGGCCACAGCCTGTTGCCCATGATGAAGCTGCGCTTTGCCGAGCCTGCGCACTTGATTGACATCAACCGCATCCCCGAGCTGCGCGGCATCCGCGAAGACGGTGCGACGGTGGTGATCGGCGCCATGACGGTCGAACACGCCTTGATCACCTCGCCGATCGTGCAGGCCAAAGTGCCGCTGCTGGCCGAAGCCGCCAAGCAGATTGCTGATCCCCAGGTGCGCAACCGTGGCACGATCGGCGGCGATATCGCACATGGCGACCCGGGCAACGACCACCCGGCCTTGTCCATTGCAATCGAAGCGTCCTTCGTGCTCGAAGGCCCTGACGGGCGCCGCACGGTGGCAGCCGACGGGTTCTTTCTGGGCCCCTACATGACGCTTCTACAGGAAAACGAAGTCCTGTGCGAGATCCGCGTGCCTGCCTTCGTACACGGCACGGGCTGGGCCTACGAGAAGCTCAAGCGCAAAACCGGTGACTGGGCCACCGCCGGCTGCGCAGTGGTCATGCGCAAGAGCGGCGACACGATCAGCCATGTGCGCATCGCGCTGACCAATGTGGCGCCGACCGCGCTGCGTGCCGAGGCCGCCGAGGGCGTGCTGCTGAACCAGCCGCTGAACGCCGCCACGCTGCAGGTTGCCGCCGACGCTGCCGCAGCCATCTGCGAGCCTGCCGAAGACCTTCGGGGCGACGTGGAATACAAAACCGCCATGGCCGGCCAGATGGTCAAGCGCGCCCTGTCCAAAGCCTGGTCCCGTTGTGCCTGAACCCGCTGCCGGAGCAACCCCATGAGCAAAAAACTGATCACTGTCAACGTCAATGGCCGCAATGTGGAAAAGGCGGTCGAGCCCCGCACCTTGCTGATTCACTTCCTGCGCGAGGAACTCAACCTCACCGGCGCTCACATCGGCTGCGAGACCAGCCACTGCGGGGCCTGCACGGTCGATGTCGACGGCCAATCGGTCAAGTCGTGCACCCACCTGGCCGTGCAGTGCGACGGCTCAGAAGTCCTGACCGTCGAGGGGCTGGCGAACAAGGGTGTGCTGCACGCCGTCCAGGAGGGCTTCTACAAGGAACACGGACTGCAGTGCGGCTTTTGCACACCCGGCATGTTGATGCGCGCCTACCGGTTCCTGCAGGAAAACCCCAACCCCACGGAGGCCGAGATCCGCACGGGCATGAGCGGCAATCTGTGCCGCTGCACGGGCTACCAGAACATCGTCAAGGCCGTGCAGTACGCCGCCACGAAGCTGCAGGAAAGCCAGACCGCCACGGCCTGATACACACGGATCGCCAAGAGCAACCCGCCGGAGACACACACATGAATGCACCAGCACCAACAGCCGAAGCGCGCGAACTTGCGCTGGCCGGCATGGGCGCCTCACGCCTGCGCAAGGAAGACGCCCGATTCATCCAGGGCAAGGGCAATTACGTTGACGACATCAAGATGCCCGGCATGCTGCACATGGACATCGTGCGCTCGCCCGTGGCCCACGCTCGCATCAAGAAGATCAACAAGGAAGCGGCGCTGGCGATCCCCGGCGTGCATGCGGTGCTGACCGCAGATGATCTCAAACCCCTGAAGCTGCACTGGATGCCCACCCTTGCCGGCGATGTGGCCGCCGTGCTCGCCGATGAAAAGGTGCATTTCCAGATGCAGGAAGTAGCAATCGTGATCGCCGACGACCGCTATATCGCAGCCGATGCCGTGGAAGCCGTCGAGATTGAATACGACGAGCTGCCCGTGGTGCTCGATCCCTACGCCGCGCTGGCGCCCGACGCGCCGGTGCTGCGCGAAGACTTGGCGGGCAAGACCGAAGGCGCGCACGGCAAACGCGAGCACCCGAACCACATTTTCACGTGGGACGCCGGCGACAAGGCTGCTGCCGACGCGGCTTTCGACGCCGCGGCGGTGAAGGTCTCGCAGCACATGTATTACCCACGTGTGCACCCGTGCCCGCTGGAAACCTGTGGATGCGTGGCCAGCTTCGACCCGATCCGGGGCGAGTTGACCACTTTCATGACCTCCCAGGCGCCCCATGTGGTGCGCACCGTGGTGTCCATGCTCTCGGGCATTCCCGAGTCCAAGGTGCGCATCGTCAGCCCCGACATCGGTGGGGGATTCGGCAACAAGGTCGGTATCTACCCCGGTTACGTGTGCGCCATCGTCGCCTCCATTGTGCTGGGACGCCCGGTGAAGTGGGTGGAGGACCGCATCGAGAACATCTCCTCCACCGCCTTTGCCCGTGACTACCACATGGATGGCGAGATCGCTGCCACGGCCGACGGCAAGATCACCGGCTTGCGCGTGAACGTGGTGGCGGACCATGGCGCATTTGACGCTTGCGCCGATCCCACGAAATTTCCGGCTGGTATGTTCCACATCTGCTCGGGCAGCTACGACATCCCGGCTGCCTATGCCAGCGTCAAGGGCGTGTACACCAACAAGGCGCCTGGTGGCGTGGCCTACCGCTGCAGCTTCCGCGTCACCGAAGCCGTCTATCTGGTCGAGCGCATGGTCGACGTGCTGGCGCAGAAGCTGGGGATGGACAAGGCCGAGATTCGCGCCAAGAACTTTATTCGCAAGGAACAGTTTCCCTACACCAGTGCCTTCGGTTTTGAATACGACTCCGGCGACTATCACACCGCGTTGAAAAAGGTGCTCGACGCGGTTGACTACCCGGCGCTGCGCGCCGAGCAGGCCGCCAAGCGCGCCGACCCTAGCAGCCCCACACTCATGGGCATTGGTCTGGTCACCTTCACCGAGGTGGTGGGTGCCGGCCCGAGCAAGATGTGCGACATCCTGGGCGTGGGCATGTTCGATTCCTGCGAAATCCGCATCCACCCCACCGGCAGCGCGATTGCGCGCATGGGCACGATCACGCAGGGTCAGGGGCACCAGACCACCTACGCGCAGATCATCGCCACGGAGCTTGGAATCCCCAGCGAGGTGATCCAGGTCGAGGAAGGCGATACGAGCACGGCGCCCTATGGTCTTGGCACCTACGGCTCGCGGTCCACACCCGTAGCCGGCGCTGCCATTGCCATGGCCGCGCGCAAGATCCATGCAAAGGCCAGGAAGATTGCCGCGCACATGCTGGAAGTCAACGAAAACGACCTGGACTGGGAAGTCGATCGCTTCAAGGTCAAGGGGGACGACAGTAAGTTCAAGACCATGGCCGATGTGGCCTGGCAGGCCTATCACCAGCCCCCCGAGGGCATGGAACCCGGTCTGGAAGCGGTGCACTACTACGACCCGCCAAATTTCACGTTTCCCTTTGGCATCTACCTCTGCGTCCTGGACATTGATCGCGGCACGGGCGAGACCAAGATCCGCCGTTTCTATGCCCTAGACGACTGCGGCACGCGCATCAACCCGATGATCATCGAAGGCCAGATTCACGGTGGGCTGACCGAGGGTTTCGCCGTGGCCATGGGTCAGCAGATGCCCTTCGACGCGCAGGGCAATTTGTTGGGTAATACGCTCATGGACTACTTCCTGCCCACGTTCGTGGAGACGCCGCATTGGGACACCGACTACACCGTCACGCCCTCTCCGCACCATCCCATCGGTGCCAAGGGCGTGGCCGAGTCACCGCATGTGGGATCTATTCCCACCTTTACCTCAGCGGTGGTGGATGCGTTCTCCCATTTGGGCATGACCCACATGGACATGCCCCACAACGCGTTTCGCGTCTGGAAAGAACTCAAAGCCCACGGCGCCAACCTCTGATTCCGATCCCATTCCAACAAGGCATTCATGGAAGTCAAACTCGATAAACGGTACCCGCTGGATGTGGATCCGGGGCGCGCCTGGGCGGTCCTGAGCGACCTCAGGGCCGTGGCTGCTTGCATGCCTGGTGCTGAACTCACCGAACAACTCTCCGGCACGTCCTACAAGGGTGGCGTGCGAGTGAAGGTGGGACCGGCCGTGGCCCAGTTTGGAGGCACGGTGGACGTGGTGGACAAAGACGACAACGCGCACAAGATGGTGCTGCGCGGCAAGGGCGCCGACAAGGGCGGCTCCTCGGCGTCGATGGACCTTGCAGCCGCCATCGAATCCGACCCGGCCAACCCGGCGCACGCGGTTCTGCACGGCGACTCCACCGTCATCGTCAACGGCAAATTCGCCCAATTCGGCGGGCGCATGATGGTCTCGGTCTCCGAGATGCTCCTGGCGCAGTTTGTGGAGAACTTTCGCCAGGCCGCCCTCGCCTTGCCCGCGTCCCCAGGCGCGGGCACGCCCGGCGACGCTTCCCAAGCCCCTGCCCCCCCGGCGGCGCCCAAGGTGGCGCGTGAGATCAATGGCCTGGCCATCGTCTGGGCGCTCATCAGGAACTGGTGGCTTGGCCTGTTTGCCAAACGCACCTGAACGGCCTCAAGCCATGGCCTGCCCAACCCAACCCCCGGATGAGCGCGCGCTGCGCGAGCAGTTGCAGCGCGTGGGCTACCTGGCCGATGCCGATCTGGCCACCACGGTCTGGCTTGCCCAGAGGCTTCAACGCCCGCTCCTGATCGAAGGCGATGCGGGCGTGGGCAAGACCGCCCTGGCCACGGCGCTGGCGGCCTCACATGGGGCCGAGCTGGTGCGGCTGCAGTGTTTCGAGGGGCTTGATCTGGCGCAAGCCGCCTATGAGTGGAACTACGGGCGCCAGCTCATGGCCATCCGCCTGCATGAAGGCCGAGGCGACGCCGTGCGCGAATCCGACGTGTTTGCGCGCGACTTCCTCCTCGAGCGCCCCTTGCTCAAGGCAATCAGCCAGAGAGGCCCTTGCGTGCTGCTGATCGATGAGATCGACCGGGCCGACGAAGCGTTTGAAGCCTTCTTGCTGGAGGTCCTGGCGGACTACCAGATCACGGTGCCCGAGATCGGCACCATCCACGCGCAGCATATCCCACAAGTCATCCTCACGAGCAACGGCACTCGCGAGCTCTCTGACGCGCTGCGCCGCCGCTGCCTGTACCACTATCTGGACTACCCCACGGTGGCGCGTGAAGTGGCGATCGTTAAGACCGCCGTTCCCGATGCCGACACCCGGCTGGTGGAAGAGTGCGTGCAGTTCGTGCAGCGCCTGCGTCATGAAGACCTAGCCAAAACTCCAGGCATCGCCGAAACACTGGACTGGGTGCGCGCGCTGCATCAGCTCAACCAGCACACCCTGCCCGACGACACCGCCGTGCTCCTGACCACGCTGGGGTGTCTGCTCAAGACCCGCGAGGATCGGTTCTTGCTGACCGGCGAACGTGCGTTGCAGCTGGTGGAGGGACGGCGCGCGGTGGGTGTTGCCGAAAAAGCCGATACGGTGATCGCTGGGCCATGAATCCGACGCGAACGCAGCACGCGGTGCCGCCCGGCCAAAGCCTGGCGGGTTTCGCCAGCATGTTGCGCGACCACGGCCTAAAGGTTGGCGTGGCCGAGCAGCAGGCCATGCTGCAGGCCGCCCTCGCCCTCGGTGCATTGAGGGGTGATCAGCTGCGCGCTGCGTGGCGCGCAATAGCTTGCCACGGTGCGCGGGATTGGCGCCAATGGCCCGAACTCTTCGAGCGTTACTGGTATGCGCACCGTCTCAAGGGCCAGATCCGCGTCAGCGGCCAGATGCGCGCCTCGCGCGACCTGCGCCAGGCGGTGCAAAACCTGCATGAGCAGATGCAGCGTTCAGAGACCGCCAGCGCGCCGGGAAAAGCTGCGCCGCTGTCGGCCAGCGAGGCTCCCGCCAGCAGCATACGCACCGACGACGCTGGCAGCCCGCGCGCAATGGGAGGTGCCAGCAGCACCGAAGCGCTACACCAGCGCGATGGACAGATGTGGCTTCCGCAAGAGCTCGGCGCGTTGCAGCAGTTGGCTCGGCGGATTACGTCGCAACTGCGGCCGCGTCTGACCCGGCGCTGGCGCACGGCGCAGCCGGGTCAGCGTCTGGACCTGCGTCAGACGCTGCGGCGCAGCGTGGCGTGGGGCGGGCAGCCGCTGCGCCCGGCGTGGCAGGTGCAGCGGCGCGAAACGCCGCGTCTGTTCATCCTGGCCGATGTGAGCCGATCCATGGAGTCGCACGCGCCACTGTTCTTGCGCATTGCGCGTGCCTTCGCCGTGGCCGCCCAGGCGCGCGTGTTTGTGTTCCATGTGCGACTGGCCGAGATCACCCCCCTGATGCAGCGCGATTCGGCGGCGATCCAGGAAAAAATCAATGCCGTGGCCGCCGGTTTTGGCGCCGGCACGCGCATTGCGCAAAGCCTGCAGGATTTCGTGCGCGTGCACGCACGCGCACAGCTCAACCGCGGCTCCCGTGTCTGGATTTTTTCCGATGGTTTCGACACCGCCGAGCCTGACGCGCTGCCTGCAGCGCTGCGCGCGGTGCGCGCCCACGGTGCGCGCATCACCTGGTTTCACCCCACGCGTGAAGTGCCGGCGGCGGCTGCGCTGCAGCGCTCACGCATCTGCGTGGACCGCTTCATTCCCCTGGCGCGCCTGAGCGACCTCGCCGCCGCGCGCCCCTTGCTGCACTGATCGGTTTTTCGCTTTCACCAGGAGAACGCCATGAACACCTCCGCATGGATCAACGCCGCAGCGCGGCTGCAGGCCCAGCAACAGCCCTTCGCCCTTGTCTCCGTGCTGCGAGTGCAGCCCCCCGCTTCGGCCCGAGCAGGCGACAAGGCCCTGGTCACCGCTGACGGCACCATTCACGGCTGGATTGGGGGCGGCTGCGCCCAGCCGGCCGTCATCAAAACCGTGCGCCAGGCGCTGGCCGACGGACGGCCGCGCACCATCCGCATCGCGCCCACTGACACCACCGCCGAGCGCACCCTGGGCGACGTACTCGAGTTTGGCATGGCCTGCCATTCGGGCGGTACGCTCGAGCTCTTCATCGATCCGGTGCTGCCCGCACCCCATCTGATGGTGCTTGGGGACTCGCCTGTGGCACGTGCGCTGGCGGCGCTGGCGCCGCGCGTGGGGTTTTCGGTATCGGTGGTAGCCGAGGGCGCGACCGCAGCGGACTTCCCCGATGCCGAACAGGTTC
>JABBOE010000097.1 GCA_019351955.1 Pseudomonadota bacterium | reverse complement strand
CATTCCCACCCTGCGATTCGACCTGCACGGCAATGGCGACAGCCTCGGTGCCGATGGCTACCTCGGCTACAAGGAGCAGGTGGTGGCCGACCTCCGCGCTGCGCTGGACGCCTTGCAGGCAGCCAGCGGCGTACAGGGCTTTGCCTTGGTCGGCTTTTGTTCGGGCGCCTTGCCCAGCACTTGGACCGCGCAGCACGACGCACGCGTGCGCCACATCGTGCTGTACGACGCCTTCAGCCTGCAGACGCTCAGCAGCAGGCTGCGCTTTCTCGCCGTGCGCCTGCGCCACCATGGCCTGAGTCCAGCGGCGCTGGCCTTGTATCTGCGCCGTTTGGGCAGTGTGTTCGGAAGGCTCTCGGCGCTAGTCAAAGCCCAGTATTGGAGGACGCGTGCGCACCATCTGGCCAGCGACGATATGCAACCATCGCGCGAGCAGCTTCTGCAGGCGTGGCGCCAACTTGCTGCGCGTGGCGTACGCGTTTCGGTGCTGGCTGCCGGGGCCGATTTCAGCAACGTGAATCACGACGCGCAGATTGTCGAGGCGCTTGGGCTTGGCCCGAATGAGCAAACAGGCTTACACACCGGCTTTCTGCCGCAGATCGATCACATTATGACCTCGGGCAACGCCCAGCGCGCGTTCATAGACTGGATCTGTGACGATGTGGAAGCCGCACTCGCTCAGCAACGTGCCACCGCGCATGCAGGGGTGGCAGGGCGAGACACCGTCCGTGACCGCCAAAGGCATCCGCATTCCCCCGTTTGAAATGCCATGTTCGATTTGCGCCTATGGCTTGAGGATCTGGTCGCACCCGCGGCCCTTCTGACATGGTGTCTTCTGGTTCTGAACGCCATGGTGTGGCGCCGTCCTGCACCGGCTTGGACGCGGCTGGTCGCAATCCTTCTGCTGGCGCTCGATCTGCTAGCTTCGCTACCCTTGTTCGTGAAACCAGCGATGGCTTTGATGCAGCAAGCCGCGCAAAGAGAGTCGCGGTGCGGTCCGCCGCCACCAGGCAGCGTGCTCATCGTCCTTACTGGAGGCATGGTTCGGCAGCCGAGCGCGGTCGACGACTTCGGCGCTCTCAGCGGCGACAGCCTGCGGCGCATTCTCGGTGCGGCCAACCTTGCCGCGCGCACCCCGGACAGCGTACTGGTGATCACCGGCGGCGGAGGCACGCGCTACCCGGAGGCCGAGATCATGGGACGCCTGGCACAGGCAATGGGCATCGCCCCAAACCGCATCAAGCTCGAATTGCGCTCCCACACAACGATGGACAATGCCCGCAACACCCGCGACATGCCGGCTGGCGACGCCGCCGCACCGCGCTACCTCATCACCTCGGGCTACCACATGCTTCGGGCCTACCGTGCCTTTCACGATACCGGACAACGCGTCTGTGCCTGGCCCGTGGGTTTCTACGGGACGCACATCTGGTTTCCTGACGCCATCACCCCACAGATTCGCACCCTCGCCGAAGCCTCTCTGCTAGTGCACGAGTGGCTCGGGATGGCGTATTACGCTTTGAGGCAAACGATATAACGCGCGGGAGTCAGGGCACCCTATTGCGGGGTGGTAAGGCAGCATCGGCGCGGTTAGGCTTTGCAGTCTCCCGCATTGCGGCGTATCTGAATGTCTAAACCCCAAAGCCCACACACGCCCATGGCGGCTTGGCCTGCGCGTATCCTGATGGTGGTCGACGGCCAGTATCCGGCCACCGGCGGTGCCGAGATGCAGGCCAGGCTGTTGAGTGCAAGTTTCCTGCGCCAAGGCCATGTGGTGCAGGTGCTTGCTCCGCGGTTGTCGCCGACGCAAGCCGTGCATGAAATCATCGACGGTGTCGCGGTGCGCCGGCTGGTCTATCCGCGCATTCCGGTTCTGGGCGCCATCGCGCTTGATCTGCGCTTTGTCGCCTACATTCTGCGCCATCGGCGTCAATTCGACGTCATCCACATCCACATGGTGCGCAATCTCGCCGGCGCAGCGGGGTGGGTGCGCAAATGGCTCGGTATTCCGATGGTCGCCAAAGTGTCGGGTGCCGACGAGTTTCATGGAGGGATTCTCGACCCCGTGTTGATGCGCAAACCCACCCACCGCGTGCTTAACGCTGGCGCAAGGCGCATCGACGCGTATCAATGCATCAGCGCGTTCACCCGCAAGGCTATGGTCCGCGCCGGGTACGACGACGCCAAGATGCACCTCATTCCCAATGCCGTGGACTGTGCGCGGTTTGCCTGCACCCGCGAGAATGCTCCGCTTGTGCGCGTGGTGTTCGTGGGCCGTCATGTCAAGGTTAAGGGCATTGATGTGTTGCTGCGCGCTTGGGCACAGGTGCGTCGGCCCGATGGCGTGCGCCTGGTGCTCGCAGGTAACGGGCCCGAGCGCTTCGTTTTGCAGGACTTGGCGCACGAACTCGGCTTAAACGAGGCAGTTGAGTTTCCTGGCAATGTCGATGACGTGCCCCGGTTGCTCGCCACAGCAGGACTGTACGTGCAGGCCTCGCATCAAGAAGGTTTGCCCAACGCAGTGCTCGAGGCCATGGCTTCCGGCTTGGCGGTGGTGGCCACCGACGTAAGCGGGCATGAGGATGTGGTCGAGCACGGCCGGACCGGACTTCTGGTGCCACCCAACGACCCCGTATCGCTTGCCCGGGCAATACAGGCACTGCTGGACGATGCCGGGCTGCGCCGCCGCATGGGCGAGGCTGCACGCGAAGCGATCGGGCACACCTACCGCGCCGACATCGTTACCGCGCAGCTGCTGCATTTATACCGAAGCCTGCTGCCTACCAAAACGGGCAAGGGCGAATTTCGCCTGACCGACGATGCAAACCAAGGCTGAGGCCGGCCCTGCTCCGTCCAAGGAGCGCGGCGGAGCGCTGCTTCGCCTGTTGCGTCACACCTCCAATTATTCGGCGGGGACCCTGCTCATCACCTTGGCGAGCATGATTTCCTTTCCAATCTTCACCCGTCTGTTCAGCGTGTCGGAGTATGGGGTGCTCGGGCTGGTGAACATCACCTTGGGTTTTCTCGTAGGTGTGGGCAAGCTCGGTCTGCAGCAGTCCATCGTGCGCTTCTATGCCGAGATCGAAGGCGGCAAGCGCAGCGGCAACCGGGTCAGCTTATTCTCCACGGTACTGTTCAGCATGGTCGCCGTCGGGTCGATTGTCACAGTAGCCAGTGCGTTGGCGTTCGTGTTTCTGCCAGGCGCCTGGTGGAGCCACACCGGCGCACAATATTTAATTGCGCTCGCAGCGCCGCTGGTGCTTATCCGCGTGGTCGACAGCGCGATGCTCAACCTGTTGCGCGCCGAGCAGAAAAGCGGGCTCTACAGCCTGTTTACGGTAGTGCGCAAATACCTTGGCCTCGGGCTCGTAATGCTGGTGATTTTTTTCATCATGCGCAATCTCTACGGGTTTTTCATCGGCACCATGATCGCCGAGGCCCTCGCCTTGGCCTTCATCCTGGCCTACTACGCGCGCCGCCACCTGTTTGACATCCATAGCGTGTCGCGTCCACTTTTCATGGCTATGCTGACCTTCGGCCTGCCCTTGCTGGCCAGCGAGCTTTCGCGCTATCTGCTCGACATGGGCGGGCGCTACATCATTAACTACCAGCTCGGCCCGCGACCCTTGGGGTCCTACTCCGCTGCCTACAACTTCTCGGATTATCTGCAGGGTGTGCTCACCGCATCGTTCGCGCAGGCCGTGGTCCCGATGTATCTTCGCATGTGGGAGCAGCAGGGCAAAGAGAAAACCGTAGCATTCTTGGAAAAGGCTCTGCGTTACTACCTGATGCTATCGCTGCCGATTCTGGCTGGCATGGCTGCTGTTGGCCCCGATTTGCTGCGTCTTCTGGCCTCTAATAGATACCAGACCAGCCGTTCGCTGCTGGTGCTCATCATTGGTGGCATGCTGGTGGCCGGCGGCACGCCGATGTTCAGCGCTGGAATCTATATCAGCAAGCTCACGAAAGTAGTGATGTATACGGTGCTTTCGGCAGCTGCCCTCAACCTAGCGCTCACCGCGCTTTTGACGAAACCGCTTGGGATCGAAGGCGCGGCCGTTGCCACGTTGGCCAGCTTGCTCATGTACACGGCATGCACTGCATGGTTCGGCCGGCGCACGGTGCAGGTGCGCATGCCTTGGCGAGCCCTTGTCCAGTATTCGGCGCTGTCGCTACTGATGTATTTGGCCGTGATGCGCATTCAACCGCATGCCTTGGCACTGCGCATTCCGCTGCAGATTGCCTCAGGCATTGCACTGTACGGCGCGCTGCTTTTGCTAACCGACAAACCACTACGCCAGCTTGCCCGCCGCCTATTCGCTCAACGGCTCAACGGCTTAAGCTGACTCTTACGTGGACATCTCGCCGAAAAGCAAGGATCCGTGAACCTCGCCTTCCTCATTGCTCTCTTCCTCGAAGATGCGGAAGTCTCTATTTTCAGCCTGTCTACTCAGCGGGGGAGCTTACGGAGCAACGCATTGCTGGGCTGTAGACGAACTGCGCCCCGGCAAGCGGTGCAACATCGACGACGAACGCGTCTCCGAACTCATCCACAAGACGCTGCACACCAAGCCGGCCACGTCGCACCCTCGACCTGCCCCCGGTCAGCCGTACCACGGTGAAGTTCGTGGAGTCCATCCATGGCAAAAACGGTCTAACCCTATCACTTCAATTGGATGCCTAGCCAGCACGTGTATGCAAACCACCCGAAGGAAAATCGCCACGCCAAGGCAGATCGCGCCGCTTGTCTAGCCTTGCCAATTTCGCCATCCTTTCTATACAAGAGCGCAAGATCACGCAAGTAAGTTGACGTCAGGCGCCGTGCGTAATCAATGACATCAGGATCGCGGCATCTGTACGCCAAGCTGCGGGTCACATCTACATCCCACAACACTCGCTGCAAACTCCCCAGATCACTCGAAAGATTGCCGCTTAGAGAGCGGTTCGGTCGATTATGAATCGCCACATCCATGTCTAAATAGGCGGCCCCACTTGCCCTATCCATAGCTCGCAAAAAAAAATCAAGGTCCTGATAATAAGTAAGATGCTCCGAGAACCCCCCAATCTGGTCGAATAATTGCCGCCGATACAAGCTAGCATTCAAATGCGGAAATCTTTCGCATGAAAACAAGCACTCCCTTTTTGTTAGGCGCACAAATCCGCTGACGTCGCGCAACTTCTCTTTAATGCTCTCTAGAAATGCCGGTTGCCATACACGAGAGATAACTTTACCTTCGAAGGCTGTTATTTGATTCCCATAAACAACATCAACATCCGAATTATCCGCAAAATATTTTACAGCGACGCCTAGGTGTTGGCTATTCAACCAACAATCGTCATCGTCGCAGAATCCAATGATGTTTCCAGAGGAGTTCCGCACGCCAAAATTGCGGGCAAATCCTACCCCGTGAGATCGCCCATTCGTCGGCGGCAATTCAAAATAGCGGATCGTTTTGTCTACATCAGCAATTACGGAGATATTTTCCATTTTACAATTTTCCGTCGAAGCATCATCTACAACCACGATCTCCAACAAATCGTACGATTGCCGTCGAATAGATGCAAGTGCGACGGCCAACTCCTTCGGCCTATTCCGCGTTGGGACAATAATAGATATCATCATTTGACGCCCGATTTAATATGCATTACATCACTTTATATAACAATCAACACTCCGGCGGCAGATCGAGACAATAAAAGAGATCCCAAGTAAATGCATCAATTTCTATTTAATGCCTCCACCACAAAGCGCACACCCCGTCGGATGGAATTACCGCGCAAGCACTCAAAAAGCCCATACCCTGCCTTTGCTGGCACAGCGCCTCCGCGGTGCCGCTCAAGGTTTCCGGCCCAAACATCTAAAACTGAGGCCCATCAACGTCCATATTTCTTGATAAGCGACATCAATTGCACGTCATTGCCTCCACGGATATTTTCATGAAATAGGGCAACTTCTTGCGATCCGGCCCAGCAGAGTAGTTTTCTATGGCGACCAATCGCCTTGAAGCGCGCGCCTGCTCGTGAAGTCATCCAGTACAACCAGATGTCGTCGGCCCGCGGACAAATTGACAGAAATGTTTTTTCATCTATGACGTCTTTGGAAAAGACACCGTTCGGGTACAACACACCGGCACCACTAGTTGGAAATAGATCCGGGATTTCGCCACGGTCTTCCACATCAAACCGCCATTCGCGATACGGCAGCAATTGGCCCAGTTTGTCATAGCGAATAACGTGCGCCCTGTGGCATACGACCATATCTCTCTCCCCAGTCCACCCTTCAAGCAATTCTCTAAGCCAATCAGCACAGTAATACGCATCATCGTCAGCTGTGACGATACAGGCCCCTGGAAATTCGCGCAAGGCGGGAATAATCTTCTTATACGAACCTATGTCTCGCGTCGCACGAATTTGGAGTCCAGCAGACTGTAGGGCACTGACTTCCACAGGCAACTGCGCCACGTCAGCGTCGGCGATCCAAAGCACCACTTTGTCTGGCCTTACCGACTGAGTCAGGAGACATTTCAACGTTAGCCCGAGTGTCGGAAACCGTGGCGGATAAGACGTCAGCGACACAATCACCGGCACCCCACAACCATGTAGGCGTCGGCGCCGGCGGAACAACCATCGCAAGGTAACCTTGGTTTCCGCCCACCGTACAGCCCAACGATATTTTGACCTATCGACGCGCCATTGGGCGGCGTGGAAGGACCGTCTCCATAACTGAGTAAACATAACTGCTCCCCGGTTAACTCCCAGAGAAATTTGATCGCTAACGGAAAGCTTCACGCACAGTTTCGATGCGATCAGGTTGGAAATCGCATCGAAATGGAGGTGTCTCGAAGACAGAAGCTGACAAGATCTGTAGAGGTGTTGAGAGCGAGGTATCGAGATGAAGCTCCCTTTTGACGATGGCAATCACGGGGCGCGTGGCGATGGCGCACCTGATTTTCGTTTTCGCGGCATACTCGCTGCTGCCCGGACATCGATTAATGCTCTGCCGCTTGATCCACTTGAACGAGTGCTGCGGGCGGCAGTCGCCGGAAACACCCGCCGAGCATCCATGCCCCTCTTGAAGCGCCAGATAAAGAAGACCATAATGCCCAGGGCGAGGATGCCATGCCCTTAGGCCACGCCCTCCAACTCGAAACCCAGCGGATCGTTCGCGTGGAGTCTGTATGCACGCCTGTAAGCCCGCATGCGCCAGTCGTGTGCCTCGCTGACGTCGGCCAGAGGCAAGCGCTTGACCGCGACTCGAAAGTCCATGGACTACGGCTTTGTTGTGCGGGATGACGAACTGGTTTCGATGTCGCACAGACTCTTGAACCAAGTTAACTGCGCAGAGACCTGTGCCCGGCGCTGCTCGACGCAAGGCCACACGCCTACAGTCCCTTGGCCGACATTGCGCCACCTGCTGCGAGCACGGTTCGTTCGCTCCGCCAACGCCACCCCTTGGGAAAACTGGGTCTTGCCTGAATTCAGATGAACTTCTTGGAGTTGTCAGTCCGAGTGAGTTACATAGCTTTCGGCGATCGAAACTCACCTCGGCACCACATGAAAGCCGCCTGAAGGCCCTGTTATTGCTTGCTCTTATGCTTCGCATTAGTGACTCAACTGGACAGTCGTGAGAAAACATGCCTCTTCCCGAACTTTTCCATCACGCGGACCGGGGCATGTTCCGCAGTAAGTGCCGCCGCACCGTTCCACGCAGCAGGCTCCAGACGTCCTTCAACGTGGCCCGCCCCGTCCTGAAGCCCAACAGTACAGCGAAGGACAACAGATAGGCACAAACGGCTGCAAGGACCAACGCACCCCATGGATGCCCCGGTAACAGATGTTGCACTGCTCCGGCCCCGGCCAACGACACTAGGGCACCGAGCAGATTTGGGATCGCCACGCCAAAGACGTCCCGCCATCCAACCGGCCCGCGTCGGCCGACATACCACCAGAGAATGGGCATGCGAAGGTACTCGCCAGTGCTGTAAGCGATCGCGACTCCCACGGGGCCGAACGGCATACCAATGATGAAGGCGGCCACGCAGAACGCCGCCGATAGGATCCCCATGTGCATAAATTCAGTCGACCTTCCCTGGCTGATGTACAACCATCCGGAAGGGTTGTTCAGAGGCTGAACCAATCCAGCAATGCCTAGGGCGATGAAAATTGGTGCCGCGCTTTGCCACTTCTGGCCCAAAACTGTGGGAAACAGCAGGCGCGCGGTGCCTACTGCGAAGGCGACTCCTGGCATCGTGGCGGTAAGCACGAAGCCCAGTGCACGAAGATAGGCCTGTCGGTAGCGCGAGGGGTCGTCGGCCATGCGCGACAGCGCCGGGATCATCACCTTTGCCAGCGGGGTGTTTACCTGTTGCAGAGGAAACAAAAGCAATTTGTAGGCGCGGTCGTAAAGACCAAGAGCATCACCACCCCAGTAACGCCCGATCAGAACGTTATCCAGATTGCGCGAAACGTAAGTCATGAAATTGGCGACCGTCAACCCGGATCCGAAGCGCAGCAGACCACCACCTTGCGCCATCCGCCTTGGCAGCGAAGGCCACCAGTTCGCAGCAAGCCACAGCGTGACCAACGACAACAATGCGGCAGTCATGTTCCCGGCATACAAGGCCCAGTAGCTTGGCCAGATCAGCGCCCACCCAATCGACGCCGCAAGGCCAGACAATGCACCAAGTGCATTAACGAGGGCGAGCCAGCCGAAACGCATGCGCCTGGTCAGTATGGCGCTAGGTTGCGAGCTCAGACTGGAAATCAGTGCGACGGCCGCTAGCGCTTCAGCAAGGTGGGCTGGCCGCGTGTCGTGGAAATACCAACCAACCGCCGGGGCCAATAACACCAACAGGAGTGACAACATGGCACCGGCCAACGCGGAAACCCAGAAAATCGCCGAAACCTCATCATGTTCGAGCTTGGCTTTCTGCACGATGGCTTGACCCAGCCCCATGTCCTGGAACAGCATCACCAACGCGACCACCGGCCATGCCATAGCGACCACGCCGAAATCACTTGGAGAGAGCAGGCGAGACAAGCCAATCACTGATCCAATCTGGGTCAGTACCCTCACCGCCTGGGCGCTCCCAATTAGTAACGCCCCGTCTAGGACACGCGATCGCATCCCGCTCGCTGGTGGGTCAAATTGATGCTCCCGAAAAGTTTCAGACTGCGCAGGCATGCTGCCAGACCTTTACTTTTTCTCGGCGTATTCCCCGTTCATGAAAGCCGCCCATCGTCCACCCCAGATGCATTGCGGTAACACCCAACCAGGCCCACGGATCGCGGATTACAGAGAGGTTGGTGTTTCCAGACAATCCCAGCAGTCCCCACGCCAACACAAACGCCGACACAAAAGACGTCTTAAATTGCGACGGAAACTTCTGCCAATCCAGCGCGATCGCGTTCTGATTGGCGTGGGGGTCGGCCACCCTGACACAGGATGCTGCCGAGTCGTACATAGCACGCCCCATCTTACGTACCCTGAGCACGACGCTCGCGCAGCCATAGATGAACAAGTCCAGCAGCAGCGCCGGACGGTACGCACCTAGGCTACGCGCAGCGTGGCCAAATCTGACAGATCTCCCGTCCAGATCGTCAATCCCGTCCACGATCGTCCAAACCCAATGTCCCTCCGGCGACCGTTCGTCTGCCGATCCCCGCAATAAATCCACGGTCTCTCGGTCAAGAGCGACAGAAAGAATCATCCGTTTAACGCCTGAGGAGACGTGTCGATTTTTTTGAACATCTTCTTGGCAGCCCCATCGCAGGTAAAAGTTGGGCACGCTCTTAGCACCATAACGGCACGGCGGATCGGGCAATAGGGCACGCCAAGCCCATGATGACACCGAGTCTCCTCCAGTCTTGTTGCGCAGGCGATGCAGTTGGCCCGCCAAGCGGATGCAAACGGCCTTGACTTATGCTGACAACCAAGAATGGCACGAATTCGTCTCCTCAGTGGTGCATGAAATCTTGCTCGGCAAGTGCATCCATAGCGCGCAGAATGTCCTTGAAAACCTCGCGCATCCCGGCAAGGTTGAGGTTGTAGGGATCCGCGATTTCCATGGAGCCGTCCCGATTGAACAATCCCAGGAAGGTCGTCTTGGGGAGAGCATTCGGGAACCGTTCCCTTAACAGTTGCAAATTATCCCTGTCCATCAAGACGATCAACTCCGCGGCATCAATTTGCTCCGCCGTTATTTCACGCGATGACCAGTTACATAGATCGATGCCCAGGGACTTGGCCACCTCAACCGCCTGCATTGGGCTAGTCCGGCCCGACTTCGCATGAAACCCGGCGCTTTCAACCGCAATCGCGGGCCAGAGGGTACGCGCCGCTCGCTCGGCAAACGCGCTGCGACAAATGTTTCCGTAGCAAAGGAAAAGCACGCGGTGAATCTTCACCCGTCGCTGCTGCAAATGGCGAAGCAGGCCCGCGTGATGTCGCTTCCAAAACACCGAATCGACGTGCTCGATGAGACGCAGCATGAATTTGCGCGGGACAACGCTCGCGAGCTCCCAGCTTTCGCGCACGAGAACAGGCCAGTCGTCGAGCCGCCAACCGTCCCAATGCTCGCGCCCCATCAAAGCCCGCAGCCACCCCGCCGCAGCGCCCATGGGAGGACAGGTGAGCAGCATGGGGTCGGATTTCTCGGCCTTCCAGTTGGCAACCATCCAGCGAAGGTCTTCACGCGGATTTCGCGCCGTGACGCCACTTTTGTAGCCTTGCGGCGCCCTCACGGATTTGCCCTGCGCCAGCTCCCACAAATGCACAGGGACGTTCAGGCCCGAGGCGATGGTCAAGGAGAGGGAGCCCCATAGTCGCGGATTGATTTCCATGAGATGGAAATCGCCCCCGGGACCGCGGCGCCACTCCACCATCGCCACACCATGCCAATGTAAGGCCTCCATCAGTTGCTGCGACCAGTTGATGAGACGTGGCTCAGGCGCCACCGAGCGGCGCAATGTGCTGGCGCCACCGCTCAGGGGAAGTTCATGCAGGCGCTCGTGCACAAAGCTCCACACGAGTCGGCCATGCTCGAACAGCATTTCGACGCCGATGCCCCGTCCAGGCACCCACCGCTGTTCCTGCACGTCGACATAAGGCAGCCAGGACGAAAACACGGCGTCGCGCTGTGCGGCGTTGCGAACAATCTCGACCGAAAGGGATTTGAGCGCGCCGTTGATGACGACCTTGCTGCGCACGGATTTGATGACGCTGGGGAAGCCCAGCGGTTGCGGCCAGTTTTTTGTGCCCTGCTCAATATGAAGCGACGCGGGCACCGGCAAACCGAGACTTTGCGCAAGTTGCGTGGTCCTCGCCTTGTCGAGTGCGATATCGATTGCTTCATCCCCCGGCATGGGGGCCTTCCCACGTGCGGGATGTTGCGGGGGCAGTGCGCGCAGCCACCGCAAGGAGCCTTCCGTGCTCGCAACAATGAGTTGGAAATCGTGCGCCGCGTCGAGCTGCAGCAACCAATCCAATGCGGCAGGTATAGGCTCGAATTCGGGTTGGGCATGGATTTCCCGGCACCAGCGCGAATGCCTTGTGACGGCATCTTCGCTGCGTAAACCGGCATGCACGATAGCACCTGCAAACCCCAGCGATTGCACGCAGGCCAAGCCGGCACGGCTATCGGCATCGAGCACGAGGACGGCTGGCGCCGGTGTGGTCTTGGGAGCCATCTTGCTTGAAGGTGCAACAGCAGGCAACGCCTCCACTGCAAGTCTCGCTTCCGCGTTGGGAGCGAGGCGCTGAGCCGGATCGTTCTTTGGCAGAGTCATGCCCCGGGCCTATGCATCCGCCACGCAAAAAGCGGCAAGTGGGCGGCGATCGGGACCCTGGGGATAGCGTGCCAATCCAGGTGGGGCGTGACACGGCCCTCAACGGTCGAGACAGCAGCTCGATAGGTTTGCGCGGCCATGTGACGAACCCGCATGTCCTGACTACCGTTTGGATAGCAGAATAAATCGACCGGACGACCCACTGCTTCTTCTAGCCAAGCCCGGCTGCGTCTAAGCTCGAACTCGATCTGCTCGTCCTCGAGGGTGGACAAAATGGGGTGGTCTACGGTGTGCGATCCAATCGTAATTAGGCTCGGGTCGAGCCTTCGCAAGTCATCCCACTTGAGTGGGTCATACCCTTCGCGCTCCGCGGCTGTGGGTACAAAATCCGCCGTGACTTCTCGGATGCGAGCTTCGGCGGCGTGACGTTGCTCAAGGCCGAGTGTCTTCATCCAGGCGACGATGCCGTCGATCCCCGGTGAAGTGGGCCGCAGCGTCTGTGCCAAGGCAATGAGCTGACCGGCCGATACGCGGCTCAGACGCGCGCGAATCTCGTGATTCCATAGCCAGCGCCTCGATTCGATGAGCCCAGGGCAGACGAAAAACGTGGCGGCCAAACCAAGTTCATGCAACACCGGATAGGCTTGTTCAATGTGGTTGCGCAAGCCGTCGTCAAACGTCAAAGCCACTTCTCCGCGCGGCTCCGGCACGCGTCTTTCACCTACGCGGCTTAGTAGTTCATTCAGGCCCAGCACCCGGAACTCCGCAGCAATCCATCGCATGGCGCGCTCAAAGTCCGGTTTCGGCAGATCAGTGCCCCCCACGCCATGCAGCATGACGACAGCGCGGAACCGACCGCGCCGCGCGAGGCGAGCCGAGAGCCCGGTTTGAAAGGCAATTTGCTGCACGCCGCGCGACAAACGAGCCCTGGTCAAAGTTTGCATCGAACGGTATCAGGTTAGGAAGGCCGGAATTTGTGGCATCGATGCCGAGCGCAGACCAAGACGAGTGACTTTGTTTGCCGAAGCGACACCTTATCGCGAGTGGAGTCCGC
>JABBOE010000096.1:3775-13054 GCA_019351955.1 Pseudomonadota bacterium | reverse complement strand
CGCGGAAGACGAACACCGAGCCGCCCAGTGCCTCGCGCTCCAGCACCTCGCGCACATGCGCCAACAATCGATCCGCGCCACAGCGAAAATCCACCATGCCCACACTGCCGGTCCGAAACCGTCCACCTTGCCCCACCTGCCCATTGCTGCTCTCCCATGAAAACAGGGGCGCATCGCAACAGCCAGGCTGAGCCGGTGGTAGATGTCTTGGGCGGATGCTTGCGATTCAATGCCATCAACAGGGAGGATTTTCACTGTCGGCCATCTCCAGGAAACTGGGCCGATGTGCCAGCGCCATCATTCGCGAGGTGCAACACGACGCGACCACAGAGGGTGCTTGCACCGGCGAGCAGGCGCAGCGCCAAAGCGTGATGCGACGCCGTGCAGCCAGTGCGCAGCCGCGTATCGGCGTGGTGCGTTGGGAGGCAATGGCACTTGCCTGCGCCAGGACTGGAGCCCCGATCGGATTGCCGGCAAGAGTGACATTTCCGTCAACCATGAAAGCACCTGTCAGCACATCGCCACGCACCGTCCGCGTGGCGGCATACTGTGGATGCACCTGCGTTGCCGCAAGCGTCGCCGGAGGCACCGCTGAAGCACGCCCTATCAAGTGCCAGCACTCTGCTGGACGCCATATTCAGGAAAGACCGCCCACCCTGTGTCGGCGACTGAATAGCCGCCACCGTCGAACAGCCGTCGCGGATTGTTGGCGGGCTCGGCCGTACGGATCGTGCTGTCTGACATGGGCATGGGGGCACATCGCCGATGATGAAAGTGTCGGCCGTCGCATGTCCCCGATGATGCCCCTCAGATGCCCTCGGATAGCGACGGATGCCGCCACATCGTATCGAACACAAAAAAGGCCGGAACCGTTGCTATTGCTAGGGTTGCCGGCCTTCGTTGGACTGCGTTGGAGCTTGAAATGGTGGAGGTGGCGGGAGCCTTTCCCCAACATTCGCCAAGTGCTGATTTTACTTGATTTTTCTCTCAAGCAAATCAGAACTCGACGACGCTCGTGATACCTCACTTGATACCTCCGAGGCTACCACACCAAGGCTGGCAAGATTCCAAGGCTGCGTACGCTCAAGCGATGCTTACAGAGGTACGATTGGTTGGAATCCACGAGTAAGGAAAGCAACGATGGGCAGTTTCAGGCTTAAGGCTGACAGAATAGAAATCGTTCAGGCTCTTTTACAGAATGGTTTTCCTGGGGTCACGGTCACGATCGACGACATGGGTGCTCACAGGCAAAAGCTCGGCACCTATCAGACCAAGAGTGTCCCGACATTTGACGATGCGTCCAGCATCCTCCAAGTGATTGTCCACATTGGCGAGGGCGTTGCCACCAAGGTATTTGCCGATTGGTTTATCGCCGTGTTGAAAAAGTATCGATCTGAGAAATCGGAGATAGACGGCAAGCAGTTGCCGAACTCAGACGCGGAGATAAAAACCATCGTCAACGCTGCCGCAAACTCCTCAGTGAAGGTGATAGTCAATGTTCATCAGGGCAGCCCGAAGCAAGACAAATAAAATCGTAGCCAGCTAGGGGCTTGGCTTCGGAGTAGGAAAACTTGCCCAACCTTGAGCCGTGACCCGCGTTGCAGGTCGTTCCGATGGTCGCGGTGGAAAAGTAGGGACGCCTTTGGCTGGTTGGAAAGCTTTGTGTGGAACGATTTTGATGGCGAAAGCGTCATCGGCTCTGGCCTTGTATCCCTTTCCCCTTCCTGACCGCTTGTGGCCGTATGCGTGAAGGCTGGCGGTTGAGCGGTGCCCCATGAAGGCGGCCGCTTCGCTGGGAGTGGTGGTGCCATCTTCAATCCCCGCCTTAAGGTCCGAGCCAACGGCGTGGCGGAATGAATATAGCGACAGGCCTGGAACCAATGCATTCAATAAACGGTTTGCGCTGCGTACATCCGCCGCCGTCGTATGCAATCGGAATTGTTCACCAGCGGAAGCAGCCAGTTCAGCCAAAAGCTTCAGCGCCGCTCCCTGCCAGCCTGTTGGAACTTCCCTACCACACAAACGCAGGTAATGACCCCGTGCAAGGTCGTGCTTTGCGCCATGGATTTGGGCGACCAGCAGCGCTTTGCCTTTGAGTTTTTCAACCGTGAGTCGTACGCCCTTCTCATGCATGAGCTCAGCGGGTCGGAGGCCGAATGCGGCGACTAATAGAAGTCTGACCTCATGGCGTGCCCATGCTTTGCCGTGATTCTTTTGCGTGCCGAAGTTGATGGCCGTTTCCAAAGCGTCAGGAGCTTTGGGGCCGAACCGCTTGGACTTCTTCGGAATCCGCCCACCGACATCCTTAATGGCTTGGCCCTTGGGTGCCCAAGCCTCGTTACTCATCTGCCAATCCAGTGCACAAGCACGGTCAAAAGCCAATTGGGTCAGGCGCTTCGCGCCATCCAAATCCCTACCCTTCCTTGCCCTTTCGCTTTTTGCCGTTAGCTCTTTGATGGCGTTGGCCTCACCCCAACGCCATGCGCTTCGCAAGAAGTCATAGTGAGCCCGAGTGTTGGCGTGGTCTTGGGGAGTGTGCTGGGAAGTCAGAAGAAGCGCGTGAGTGCGCTTGTAGCGTTCTTCCGTCTCTGCACTTGGTCCCTTGGTTGAGAGGCTGGAAAGGATGGCTTTGGTCTGCCGTGCCATGCAAATACCGATGGGTTTTCCGCTGGCATCGGCTTCGGCTTCCGCAACTCGCCGACGCTCGTAACGGACCGAAGCCGACCGAACCCGTAGCCAATTGGCCACGGGTTCGGCATTCGGTTGACTCTCGTCAACCTCACCCCGCCCGGCTCTCGCCGTTCGGGAGCTCGGTCCCTTTGGTCCCTCGCCGGTCGTTATGTCTCTCGACATTTTGCATCCGTCCTCAGCTATCGCTGACGACTTCTGCAAATCACTCCCTACATTGTCGGACGGTTTATCACCTTCCGACAATGTAAAAACCTGCGCAAGTTTTCGGAGTAAAGGCATGGGTTCGGCTGCTGGGTTTGAAAAACTTATTGAGTGTTTTACGGGTGAGTTCGTGCAGATGTTTTAGAAAAACTTGAAGGGTCATCTGCGAACCCATCCGTTATTTACTTCTACCAGTTTCCAAGATTTTCTCTTGTCGTCAACCATGCGCGAAAAACAGGGATGCTAGGCTGGAAGAAAAAGCCGTCGGTCCGTGAGATGAGTTCCTAGCTGTAGGCTGTATATTTGGATATACACAAAACGCACCCTGTTTCACACGGTGGTCTTGCGTAAAAGCCTCTCAAAGCCAAGCCCAGTATGGGCTCAAGCCTCACACTATCTTTTTCGCTCACTCACACTACATGTGAGCTTGAAAATCCAAACAAACCCAAGCCTAGACTCAAAATTCATATGTGTGAGTATTCAAAAATTCACACATAGCAACTTTCATGCGAATATTAGCCTAAATAAAAACGCCGACCACTTGACAGTGGCCGACGCTCTGGTACTACTTGAAGCATGGCTTTCAAAGGTATCAGCTTTGAAAGCGAGCATTAGAAAGGACAGTTCTGAATACTCGGCCAGTGGCCCTGAAGCCACGATACCAAAATACGGTTAACTGACAAGCCCCTCTAATCTCGCTTACATTGCTCGCCTTGAAAGGCTGCGGGCTGGTGCTATGCGTCCCCAAGATGATTTCTACCTTGGACTCGATTCTCACCGACCACCTTGATGACGACATTGCATTTATTTGCGTTCGTCACTTCGTAAAGCGCGCTGGGATTCGGATAGTGGAAGCGTTATAGGACCACGAAAAACCGAGGGTGAGGCATCACCGAATGGGGCTAACCAGCACCGTAGAGACACCCGAGAAATCGGGCGGGGGAACACGGAGCAGTAGCGACAACGCTATGAGTCCCCTACTGTTTGGCCGTTGTAGTGACCAATCAGCCCTTGCTGTAAATCCAGCAGGGAAACAGGTCAACAGTACCCGTCGTCTTGGGTAGGGGCGAGCACGCCTAAAGGCTCCGCCCTTCAACCTACTAAGTGAGCCCGCCAGCGACTGTCCCCCAAGGACAAAGGCGCAGGTGGGAGCACGCGCTTAGAGAGTGAAACATCATTCAAGAGGGTGGCAGCCTGAGCCGAGGTGGCAAGTGCGTTAAGCACTGGTCACCGAGGAACCAGCCACCCACGACACTAGAAGCTGCGACGCTGGCCTCAAGGAGCCAAATGTCGCATAACTCATGGTGTCTGCGAAGGCAGAAAGACAGACGGGCAAGGCCAGCAAGGCCCGCTAAACGTAACGAAGACCGTGCGATGGGGTGAGCTATTTCTGGAATTTGAAAAGCCGGAAAAACAGAGCCTAGAAGCCTAAGAGCATGGATGGGGCTATCGCCCCCGTTTAGTCGATGCCTTATCTGCGCCGTGGTGAGGCTAAAACTCCCCCAAGCTGACTATCGAGACATGCTGTTCGACAGACGAGTCATGTTTTCACTGATGCGGCGGTCCCTGTCCTCTTTATCGGAGCGATGGTCACTTGGAAGGAGCATAGGAATAGTAAATTTGAGTCGGCTTATTGCCTGAGACGAAGCCGATGACTGTCCTTGGCTACCCAACGCAAGCACGCCCATGACGACGCCGATGCCGCCCTTCGTTCCAGTTCCCTCCGTCGTTGTCACCGCAACATCGAATTCAATGTGTTGCGTGACATTGCCGTCATTGCTGACCGAGTGCCCTTTGACCTGATCATCTTTGAGCTTCAGGCCGCTCGGGTTAACCGAGGCGCCTTTCGCGGCAACCTCTTGCTGCGCTTCGGCCATACCGTTGACGATTTGGACGAGCGATTGCTTGATGAACTCTTGCAGTTCCATGGAATTTCCTTGGTAGATGCTGCTAGGACTGACCAAGTTTCGGGGATGGCTGGTCTCGAGACTTTCGAGACTCTACAGCCTTTACGCGCTTGAACCACGGCTTGAAGAACCCTTTGGGACGTCGGTTCAGTTCCAAAAACGGGAATTTAATCGCGGCCAAATCGGCGACACGCTCCGAAAGAGTTGGCGGGTCAATGTAGTGCCTGCGCAAAACGCTCGTACCACTGCTATGGCCAGTCAATCTCGCGTTGCGTTGGTCTGTAACCCCTGAGCGTTCCGCAAGTGATGCAAAGGTATGTCGGAAGGAATGGAACGTCTTGGCGGGGTCTTTGATGCCGCAGGTTCCACGAAGATACGAGCGGTTGAACCAATCCCCAATGCTGTCCCCAGGCCCATTCGTCCCCCAAGTCAACCCAGGCCACAGGTGGTCAAAGTGAGCTTCCTTTACATCCGCAAGATAGTCCAAAAAGCCGAGCTTGATGATGGCGGGATGGAGCGGAAGGAATCGGCGAGAGCTCGCATTTTTGAGTCGTTGACCTTGCCATCTCTTATTGATGTGGATGCCCCAAACGCCGTCTATTTCCTCAACATCGGCGACATACAGTTGGGCGATTTCGTTCACGCGTGCCCCAGTATAGAGGCCGAACACTGGAGCCCAGAACTTGTGCGGTTGCGTGATGCCGTCCGTTCGGTTTTTGGGGTCGAAAATCTGACGGAGGTCCGCATCAGAAAACGGCTTACGGGTCTGGGCTTCGTCTTGGTCTTTGTTCGTAAATCCGAGGTTTGTGCAAGGGTTGTGGTCAAGTAACCGACGGCCTACGCAATAGCCGAAGAAAGTGCGCAGGCGGTCAAGGTGTTTTTCTTTCGTGCGAGAAGCCAATCTCTTGTCGGGGCTGGCTTTGGCCTTTGCAACAATCTCGCGCGGGGTTAACCCTTCGTAGGCTTTCTTCTTGCTGGCATTAGACGGCCAGACGGCTAATGCATCGAGGAAGGTATCGAGGTCGTCAGTGTTTACCGCCGACAATTCCTTGTCGCCTATAAGCGCAACAAAGAGGTTTAGCGTGAAGGTGGTATCGAGCAGGTTCGTGGCGCTTCGGTCCTTGGCCTTCATCTGACTGATGAAGGTTTGGACACGCGCAGACACCAAGCCAATAGGCAAGGAAGCTGGCGCAGCAGGTGCCGACATGGCCGCGAGCTCGACGGCCAGCTCTTTGGCCCTGATGTAATCGGCTTCACTGCCATCGGTGGTAATTTTCACGCCGTTCGGCAGTTCGAGCGTGTAATCACGACCCGAACGAGCGCCAGCCAACGCCGTTTGAAGAAGGTCTTTCGGGTCTGCCATCGGCAACAATCTCGACTCTTGAAATGCCTGCCCAAGAGCATACCCGAGCCTTGCGACCGCAAGCCGCGCATGGTCGGACCTTGCCCCTCCAAGACTCCGAACGATGTATCGGCAACCCCAGCGAGCTTGCAAATCGCAGGGCACGAAAAAGCGGACATAAAGTCCGCTTGGTCGTTGGAGCAGTAGCGGTTTTGGCATTTTGATACCTCAAATGATACCCGAAGGGATCAAGTGAGGCCTCAAAATTCCCTTTAAAAACAAAGGGTTTACCGCGTTTTTGGTGGAGGTGGCGGGAGTCGAACCCGCGTCCGAAGGTGTTAAATGCCCGGATCTACATGCTTAGCTCGCCGTTCGATCTCGTTCCGCGACAAGTACGGTGGGCAAAACGCACCGCGGAACCAGCCTGATTGATTTAGCCTAGAACCGCCAGGCGGCAGCGTTCGGCGATCTCATGATAATGACCCTACACCGACAAGCATGAGCACAAGTGGGTTCGGGGCTTACGCCTTAAGCGGCGAGAGCGTAGTTGTCGTCGTTGGCAACTATGAGTTTGCTGCTGGATTTACGAGGAAAGCTGCCCCCTCGGCATGCACCAAGTCATCGCACTACCCCCGTCGAAGCCAGGACACCCCCGGGGAAAACGTTTTGACTTGCGCAGTATATGGGGCCGGCAGCCGGCGCGGCAATCGCCACCGTGGGCAGCTGAGGCAAACCATTCAGGCCCGCGCGGCACCGGCGGAGCAAACGCGACGTCATCTGTCGGGGCCGCCGCCCTGCATTCCAGTCTGTTCGCCACCATGCCGGCGCCACCAGTGCTGACCAAACTTTAGTCAAGCGCCGCTCCAGTGTTGTTCCCGCGTGAAGGCAACGTCTATACTTCGTGGCTTACACTGCCCTGTCGCGCCACACCCGTGGGAATGATCTCGATGACTCGATTGCAATTGATGAGCGTGGCGCTGACCACTGCCCTTTTCGCCACCGCCAGCGTGCATGCCGAGGGTGACAAGGCGGCTGGTCGCAAGCTGGTTTACACCTGCGCCGGTTGTCATGGGGTGCCCGGGTATAGCAATGCGTACCCGCAGTATCCGGTCCCGAAGATCGCGGGACAGAACGAGCAGTACATCATCAATGCGCTGCATGGCTACCAGGCAGGCGATCGCAAGCACCCGACCATGGATGCGCAGGCGCAGAGCCTGTCCGACACGGACATCCAGAACATCGCCGCCTACCTCTCCAGCCTCGCCGCCAAGTAGTTGCCAAGGACTTACTGCATGAATCGTCCGCTCACCCTGATGTCATTCGGCGCCGTG
Source organism: Pseudomonadota bacterium (assembly GCA_019351955.1). Classification (GTDB taxonomy): domain Bacteria; phylum Pseudomonadota; class Gammaproteobacteria; order Burkholderiales; family Burkholderiaceae_C; genus Thiomonas_A. The sequence continues at coordinate 5,582 of JABBOE010000096.1, read as the reverse complement.
CTGGCGCTTGCTACCACCCCGTTGCTGGCGAATGGCAGCATCCCGAACGGCAAGCAGAAGGCAGCGACCTGCTTTGCCTGCCATGGCACCGACGGCAACGCGGTCGACCCTCAGTACCCCCGCCTGGCGGGCCAGTACAACCTGTATCTGCAGCAGGCGCTGCATGAGTACCAGGATGGACAGCGCAACAATCCGATCATGAAGGGCATGGCGGCGACCCTGTCCAATCAGGATATCGAGGACGTGGCGGCATATTTCTCGAGCCTGCCGACCAAGCTGGACACCTTGAAGGGTCACATCGGCGGCGACAAGTAGGCTGCACCTCGCACACCCCTTACCCACGAAGGCCCGCTTGCGCGGGCCTTCTGCTTTCGGGGATGGACGTGCCGGTCTCAGGTGATGGCCGACTTGCCCTCGGGCTTGCTGTAGTAGGGCTTGTCGCCACCGGCATGGTCGGTGGCATCGCGCACCCCGGTGATCTCCGGCACGCGTTCGCGCAAGGTCTTTTCCACGCCTTGCTTGAGGGTTACATCCACCATGCCGCAACCATGGCACCCGCCACCGAACTGCAGCAGAACCGCGCCCTCGGCGTCGATCTCCAGCAGGCTCACCCTGCCGCCATGCGAGGCCAGCTTCGGATTGATCTCCGCTTCCAGCACATAACGCACTCGCTCGACCAGCCCCGCTTCCGCACCGGGTACTTCGCCCTTGATCTTCGGTGCCCGGATGTTGAGTTGGCCACCGGTCGCGTTGGGCTCGAAATCGATGCTGGCGCTATCCAGCCAGCGGGCACTGTCACCGTCGACATGAAAGTTGAAACCGGCACATTCGATCGTCCATTCACCGCCGGCCAGATCGATCGGCTCGCAGAATTCCAGCTCGCAGTTGGCCGCGGGGGTGCCGGGTGAGGTCACCCGCATCCGGACGCCGAGACCGTCGATGCCTTGCTGCGAAAGTAGTCGCAGAAAGTGCTGCTGCGCGCGTTCGGTGATGTCGATCATGCCTGCTCCAAGATTTCATTCGGTGGCCGGCGCCTTGCGCTGGCGAAACAGCACCATTTTAGTACTGTTTCGAGTGGAATGCCCGGATTCAATCCGCGCTTTGACTTTTTTGCGCGCAACTTCGACCCTTTGCATCCTGGCTTGCACCCCGCATGGAGATCCGCATGAACCCTGACAACCTGTCGACCCGGCACTGCCAGCCACGCAAGGGCAAGGAGCACGCGCTCGACCACGCCCAGGTGGCGGAATTGCTGTCTCGCTTGCCTGGCTGGCAGCTGCACAACGACGGCAAGGCCATCGTCAAGGATTTCAGCTTCAACGACTTCCACCACACGCTGGGCTTCATCAATGCCGTGGGCTTCATGGCCAACCAGGAAGACCATCACCCCGACATCGACGCCGGCTACGGCCACTGCCAATTGCTGTGGTCGACCCACGACGTGGGCGGTGTGTCGCTGAACGACTTCATCTGCGCCGCTCGGGTCGAGGCCTTGCTGGCCCGCTGATCAGAAGTCGGTGCGCGACTTGTCCCGCGAATAGACCAGTCGCTTGCCCTTGACCGACAACACGTCAAGAAAGTTCTTCAGGTCGTCCGGTAGCGGCGTGGAGAAACTGTAGGCGCGATCCTCGAGCTCGAAACTCATGTGCGAGGCATGCAGGAACATGCGGTTCAACCCCATCTCGCGGAAGCGCTTGTTCATCTCCTTGTCGCCGTATTTCGGATCACCCGCCAGGGAGTGACCGATATGCGCCGCATGCACCCGGATCTGGTGGGTGCGGCCGGTGCCCAGGGTGGCCTGCATCAG
>JABBOE010000096.1:0-3765 GCA_019351955.1 Pseudomonadota bacterium | reverse complement strand
CATCAGACGCGCACCGGGGTATTGTTCCATCTCGCGGAAAAAAGTCAGCGACGGCTTGCCGTGGTCGGCAACCCGCACCATTCTCTCGCCGCCCTGCATCACGGACTTCAGCAGCGGTGCGTTGACATCGAACTTGGCCTTGGCGGGATGGCCCAGCATCAAACACAGATATTGCTTGGTCACCCTGCCCTCGCGGATCTCCGCCTGCAGCCCGGTCAGGCCGGCGCGGGTCTTGGCGAACACCAGCACGCCGCTGGTATCGCGATCGAGCCGGTGCACCAATTCCAGCGATTCCTGCGGCCTCGCCGCGCGCAGCAGCTCGATCGCGCCATGACTGACGCCACTGCCGCCGTGGCTGGCTACGCCGGCAGGCTTGTCGATGACCAGGAAATGCTTGTCTTCGAAAATGACGGCCTCCGCCACGGAGGCGACCAGGCCGCTGGCTGGCGCATGACCTTCCGGCCGTTCAGCGACGCGTACCGGCGGGATGCGCAGGGTATCACCGTCAACGAGACGGGTATCCGGCTTGGCCCGCTTGCCGTTCACGCGCACCTGGCCGGTGCGCAACAGCCGGTAAATCATGCTCTTGGGCACGCCCTTGAGCAGAGTCACCAGCGCATTGTCGATGCGTTGGCCATCCCGCTCGGGCCCGATCGCGACTTGACGTACACCCTGAGGTGCGTCGGGGGAAGTTGCCGTCTGCATTGAAAAAAGCCTGCTTAGATAGGATACTCGTCGGGCGCTGGTTTCTGCCCATCGATGTCTGGATCGGGTGGAGTGCCTGCCCGTGACGTCGGCGAGAATTGTCCCGGTTGCCTGTGGTGGCCGCTCGAATCTCCCTTTCATCGTAACGGTTTGGGCTGCTGTTTGTCCGATGCCATGCGGTATCGGGGCAGCAGGCGCAGTTGACCGAATCATCCCCGACACCGGTAACGGTGCCGTTTTTTTGCCGCTTAACCGCAGCGGCGCGTTTTCCGGCAGGCCGCCATTGTGGCGCCACCGGGGCTCGCGACGCGCGGCCAAGCCGAGGATTACCACCATGAAACGTATGTTGATCAACGCGACTCAGCGTGAAGAGTTGCGTGTGGCCATTGTCGATGGCCAGAACCTGTATGACCTGGACATCGAGATCCCTTCGCGGGAACAGAAGAAGTCCAACATCTACAAGGGCCGCATCACCCGCGTCGAGGCTTCACTGGAAGCCTGCTTCGTCGAGTACGGTGCCGAACGCCACGGCTTCCTGCCGCTGAAGGAAATCTCCCGCGAGTACTTCACGCAGGGGCTTGATCCACACAAATCCAGCATCCGCGAACTGGTCAAGGAAGGCCAGGAAGTCGTCGTGCAGGTAGAGAAGGAAGAACGCGGCAACAAGGGGGCCGCGCTGACCACCTTCATCAGCCTGGCCGGCCGCTACATGGTGCTCATGCCGAACAACCCAAAGGCGGGCGGCGTGTCCCGCCGGATCGAAGGTGAGGATCGACAGGCGCTGAAGGAAGCCCTGGATCATGTCACCGTGCCGGACGATGTCGGCCTGATCGTGCGTACCGCCGGCCTTGGCCGCGATGCCGAAGAGCTGCAATGGGACCTGGACTACCTGCTGACCCTGTGGAAGTCGATCTCCGAGGCAGCCAGCAAGCAGAAGGCGCCGTTCCTTATCTATCAGGAATCGAAACTGTTCATCCGCGCCCTGCGCGACTATCTGCGCAGCGACATCGGCGAGATCCTGATTGACGACGAGCCGCTGTACAACGACGCCCGCGATTTCATGCAGCAGGTGATGCCGAACGCGCTGCGCAAGCTCAAGCTGTACCGCGACGATACCCCGCTGTTCACCCGCTACCAGATCGAGACCCAGATCGAGAGCGCGTTCGATCGTCAGGTGCGGCTGCCCTCGGGCGGCTCGATCGTGATAGACCAGACCGAGGCGCTCACCGCGATCGACGTCAACTCGTCCAAGGCCACCAAGGGCAGTGACATCGAGGAGACTGCGTTCAACACCAATTGCGAGGCGGCGGTTGAGATCGCCCGCCAGGCGCGAATCCGCGATGCCGGCGGTCTGATCGTGATCGACTTCATCGACATGGACAGCCCGAAGCACCAGCGTGAGGTGGAGGATCGCCTGAAGGACGCGCTGAAGCTGGATCGCGCCCGCGTGCAGATCGGCCGCATCTCGCGCTTCGGCCTGCTCGAGATGTCGCGTCAGCGGCTGCGCCCGAGCCTGGGTGAGGCGACCCAGATCGTCTGCCCACGCTGCGAGGGCCATGGCCACATCCGCGGCGTGGAGTCGCTGTCGTTGTCGACCCTGCGCCTGATCGAAGAACACGCGATGAAGGACAACACCGGCCAGGTGCTGGTGCAGGCGCCGGCCAGCGTCGTCAATTTCCTGCTCAACGAGAAGCGCGCCAGCGTGGTCGAGATCGAGCTGCGCCACAAGGTGCACGTGATGATCGTGGCCGACGAGAAGCTGGAAACCCCCCATATCGAAATTCAGCGCATCCGCGAAGCGGACATGGGCGAGCACAGCAAGCCCAGCTACGAGATGCTGACCACGGTGGCAACCGCCGAGCTGCCGAAGATGGGCCAGACCCTGGGCAGCGGCGAGCAGCCTGCCGTGAGCGGTGTCGTGCCGGGCAGCCCGGCGCCGGTGCGCGATGAAGTACCCGAAATGGCCGCTCCCGTGCCGGCCGCCCGTCGCCAGCCGCCAGCCCCACGCCCGGCCCCCGCAGCGACGGCGCCCGGCGGCTTCTTCGCACGCATGCTCGGCTGGTTGCGTAACGCCGAGGCAGCGCCCCCTGCGCCGGCGCCGAAGCGTGCCGATTCCAGTGACAATCGCAATCGCCGTGACGAATCTGGCAGTCGCGGCGGAAACGGCACGAGCGCCTCCCCGGCACGTCAGCCACGACGTGATTCGGCGCCGCAGAATTCGCCAAAGACCGGCGCGCAGCAGCAGGCTCGCAGCAACCGCCAGCGCAACAACGAGGCACAGACTCGTCCGCCCGCAGCCGCACCGGCATCGACCCAGAATGCGCGGGCCGAACGCCAGCCGAGGCAGGCAGCGGCTGAGAACGCCACACGCAGCGAACGCCCCGAGCGCAAGCCGCAGACGCCGAAGCCCGAACGCCAGGTCCGCGGCGAGCGTCCGGCCGCCGCGCCGCAGGACGAGGCCGCCCGGGAAGCCGCGCTCCTGGTCGCGCCATTGGCCGAATCGACCGCGCCGGAAAATGCGGAAGACGCAGCCGATACCGATGGCAGCCAGTCACGTCGTCGCCGCGGTCGCCGCGGAGGGCGTCGCCGCCGTCGTCATGACGAGAACTCGGCGGGCAATCCGACACCAGATACCGCGCAGGCCCAGGCGCTCGACGACGAAGATCGCGACGAAGCCAGCGCGGCGCCAGCACCCGCCAAATCGCCGGCAGCGGTGGCCGCGACCGGCGCTGTCGCCCCCGCAGGCAACCCGACTGGCGAAAACATCGGCAAGCCGGCCAGCATGGTCGACTCGCGCCCGGCCGCTGCCACCAGCGCGCCGGCGAAGCTGGCCGATCTCCCGGCAGGCAGGGTGGAGACGCCGGCAGCGCCTTCGAAATCCGTGCCGAACGGCATGGACACGGCCAATCCCTCCAGCCCTGCCGCACCGTTGGCAGCCAGTTTCAATCTGCCCACCTTGCCGCCGATTCCCGAGTCGACGACAGCCGATGTCGGCAAGAACGCGGACGTCGAAAAGACCCATCCGCCGGCAACCCCGGTCGCTGTTCCAGTCGCAGCAGC
>JABBOE010000095.1 GCA_019351955.1 Pseudomonadota bacterium | reverse complement strand
ATCGGGTTATCGTTTCCTGATCAACACCATGGTGGGCGCGGGCAAGGCGGAGGGCGCAATGGATGCCGGCAATATGCTCAAACCGGCCTTGGCGCGGGGCGAACTGCATTGCATCGGAGCCACCACGCTGGACGAGTACCGCAAATACATTGAGAAAGATGCCGCACTGGAACGCCGATTCCAGAAAGTGCTTGTGGACGAACCCACAGTGGAGGCAACGATCGCCATCCTTCGCGGCTTGCAGGAAAAGTACGAGGTCCACCATGGCGTGGACATCACGGACCCGGCCATCGTGGCTGCGGCCGAGTTAAGCCACCGGTATATCACCGACCGGTTCCTGCCGGACAAGGCGATCGATCTGATCGACGAGGCCGCTTCGCGCATCAAGATGGAGATCGACTCGAAACCGGAGGTGATGGACAAGCTTGACCGCCGCATCATCCAGCTCAAGATCGAGCGTGAAGCCATGCGCAAGGAAAAGGATGAGGCCTCACAAAAGCGCCTGGCGCTGATCGAGGAGGAAATCGGCAAGCTGCAGAAGGAGTATTCCGATCTGGAAGAGGTCTGGAAGGCGGAGAAGGCTGCTGTGCAGGGCTCGGCGCAAATCAAGGAGCGGATCGATGCGATCCGCTTCCAGATCGACGAATTGACGCGCAAGGGCGACTTCAACAAGGTGGCTGAGCTGCAATACGGCCGCCTGCCCGAACTCGAGGGCCAGCTGAAGGATGCACAGGCCAAGGAATCATCGGCTCAGGGGCCGGAGGGCACGGGCGCGCCTCGGCTTTTGCGCACTCAGGTCGGCGCCGAAGAGATCGCGGAAGTCGTCAGCCGCATGACGGGTATTCCATTGTCCAAGCTTCTGCAAGGCGAGCGCGACAAACTGCTGCAGATGGAAGATAAGTTGCACCAGCGCGTGGTTGGTCAGGATCAGGCCATTCGAGCCGTGTCCGACGCCATCCGTCGTTCACGCGCGGGCTTGTCCGATCCCAACCGCCCCTACGGCTCTTTTCTTTTCCTTGGGCCCACTGGGGTGGGCAAGACCGAGCTGTGCAAGGCGCTGGCCGAATTTCTGTTCGACAGCCAGGATCACCTGATCCGCATCGACATGAGCGAATTCATGGAGAAGCATTCGGTGGCGCGCCTGATTGGTGCGCCACCCGGATACGTCGGTTATGAGGAAGGCGGCTATCTGACGGAGGCCGTGCGGCGCAAGCCTTACAGCGTGATCCTGCTCGACGAGGTTGAAAAGGCCCATCCCGATGTGTTCAACGTGCTCCTTCAGGTTCTGGATGACGGGCGCCTGACGGACGGACAGGGGCGTACGGTGGATTTCAAGAACACCGTGATCGTCATGACGTCCAACTTGGGTTCGCAACACATCATGGCCATGGCCGGGCAACCCCATGAGAGCATTCGCGACGCGGTTTGGGTGGAGGTGAAGCAGCATTTCCGCCCCGAATTCCTCAACCGCATCGACGAAGTTGTGGTATTCCACGCGCTGAATCAGGAGCAAATCGAAGGCATTGCGCGCATCCAACTCAAGTCACTCGAGAAGCGTCTGGCACAGATGGATATCAAGCTTGAGGTCACGCCTGCGGCCATCGCGGAAATCGCCAAAGCCGGCTATGACCCCGTTTTCGGCGCACGTCCGCTCAAGCGGGCCATTCAGAGCCAGATCGAGAATCCGCTGTCGAAGCGAATCCTCGAAGGCAGCTTCGGGCCGAAATCCGTGGTGCCGGTCGATTCTCGCGACGGCGAGATCGTCTTCGAGCGCACCGTACACTGACCGTGCCTTGGTCGTGCGGCGGCAACGGGCCGATGCGGCGAACTTTCCGCATCGGCCCGTGTCATTTGAAGTGGGGGTGCGCCTGCGCCGGCCTTTCGGCGGGGGACCACATAGCCGGACCTGAGGGTCATGCAACCGCTAGCATGCAGCGCTCCAACTTCGCCTCGAATCCACCCATTCCATGAGACCCATGATTTCCCGACGAGCCCTTCTCGTTGCCGGCAGCCTGTCGGCAGCTTATGCCTTGGCCGGTTGCGGCAAAAAGCAGCATTGGGATCTAGACAATGTCGGCAGTGTGCTACCCAACCTACAGTTTCACCTCACTTCGGATACGGGCCAGAAGGTGACGGCGGAAACCTATCGAGGCAAAGTGGCCATCCTGTACTTCGGCTATACGCATTGCCCTGATGTCTGCCCGCTGACCATGTCGCACCTTGCACAAGCGGTGACGGAACTCGGACCCCAAGGCAAGGACGTGCAGATCCTCTTTGTTTCAGTCGACCCCGCCCGCGACACGTTGCCCATACTGCACGCCTACACGCAAGCATTCAGCCCGCAAGCAGTCGGCCTGACCGGCACGATGGACCAGATTCAAGATGTGGCCAAGCGCTATCACGTTGCCTTTAACTATGGCAAGAAAGATCAGTACGGCAACTATGTGGTCGACCATAGCGCCGCGATTTATATTTTCAGCAAGGATGGACGCGGTACCTTGATCGGATCGGATCAGTCGCCTGTCAAGTCCATCGTGCATGACGTGCGCCAATTGCTCGCCGATTGATCGGCTCCGCGCCGAGCGTGTCGCCCGCTGTTACCCCGCCGCGCGGGAGTGCGCAGCGCGGCGCTGCGCCTGAACCTGACGCCGACTTGGGGGCAGGCGTTCCCGATCGGACAGGCGCATCCAATTGCGCAGCGCCACCATCGCGGCCACAACGTTGAGTCCAGACGCGGGTATCCACAGAATGAGACCGCCGAGATGCTGGTCAGTTAGGGGGCTAATGCCCGATAGCGCGCGGCCACACAGGCTGTAGATAGGGTACCAGTCGGTGCTGTTCAGGGCCAACACCGCACCGAGAACCATCTGCGGAATCATGGCCAGGATCGGCAGAACAATCCGCAATCCAGGGCGCAGATGTGCTGGCGGGGCCGGACGCGGATCGAGCATCAACCACCAAAACAGCAAACCGTCGAACACCATGGTCCAGTTCATGAACTGGTACAGGGGCGTATTGAGCATGACACCGACGTGAATGACGGGCACGAGCCAGAACACGACGAGTCCCGAAAACATCGCTGCTGCAACCCACGCGTTGAGCATGAAATTTGTCATCACCCGCATGGGCGCCCATCGCATGAAGGGCACGAGCCAGCGGCTGCGTACGCCTGCCCCGATGCCTGCGCGCCAAGTTGGCACCGGCCAGGCAAGCATCACGAGCAAGGGCCCCAAGTCATGCAGCGCCATCTGCTGCAGCATGTGAATGAAAAACTGGTGCTCTGCGTAATAATCCCATTGTGTTTGCAGCCCCAGGTAGATGAGCGACCAACCCAGCCAGAACCACATTTGCTTCCACCACTGCGTGCGCCGCCGCAGGCTGCCGCGCAGATACAGCAGCGCGCCGCCCAGCAAAGACACGGCCATCGGAAAGGAGGGATACCAGGGCTGAAACCAGTGAAGCAAAGCGCTCATGGGCGACGACAGGCAAAGATCGGCGAAAGGCCGCCAGCATAAACCGTTCCGCCAGCGGTGCCGCTGCATACTCAGGCGTGACGCCGATGCGGTTCGCAGGGCAACGGACCACAGTCGCATAGCGGCCTTTGCGCGCGGTGCGCCTCTCGCGCTGTTTTGGACCGTGCACCGGGCGTTGCGGGTTGCACCCAAAACATCGGCCAAACTCCCCTTGGCCGAAACCGCGGCGCCATTGATGGACGCCACTGCTGCGACGTCAACCCGGAAGTTTCTCGAATGCGGGCCTTATGGTGCTGCCGGGTCCCATCGGCCATGCTTGTTGGTCACGATCACCTGTTAGGCCCTGCAGAAATGTGCCACTTCATTTGACTTAAAACATGATTCCATTTGCATCTTTCGGCTTCAATAGTTGTCATTCACGAAGTTCATTGGTCTTCAGGGCTGTGGGGATGACTGCATGTGCACGAGGCGAGAATGGATTCGCACGCGTCTTCGACGGCGTATACCCCTTCAGGACGGTCTGGGGCCACAACAAGGAGAACCCCATGTCATCGACGATTTCGTGCTGTGATTTCTGTGATCGGGAAATCGAGGCGATAGCCGCCGGGACGGTTCGCGTGCTGCCCCCGGTGTTCAAGAACTTCGGACGATTGGCGCATTTCCGTGGTCAGATCAGCACCGTGCAGTGCTGCGAAGACAACACGCAGGTTCGAGCGGCGTTGGAAACCGCAGGCATGGCGCGCATTCTCGTGGTGGATGGCGGCGGTTCCCTACGCCACGCTCTTTTTGGTGGCAATCTGGCGATGCTTGCCGCGCGCAATGGCTGGGCAGGCGTCGTGATCGATGGCTGTGTACGGGACGTGCCCGAAATTGCCACGGCGCCCATCGGCGCACGCGCCTTGGCAGCCATACCCATGCCACCGCGCAAGCTCGGCGCGGGGCAGCGCGACGTCGCTATACGCATCCAAGGCGTCTGGGTCAACCCTGGAAATTGGCTCTATGCCGATGCCGACGGCATGCTCGTCAGCGACACTCCGTTGCATCTGCCCAGCGCACCCGCTGAACCCTCTGCCGTCTGAGCGGCGCCTTTGCGCCTTATAGCGTGTTGCGGATGAGCCCGACGGCTAGGCCCTCGATCGCAAACGCTTGGTCAGCGCGCACCACAATCGGCGAGAAGTCGGGGTTCTCCGGCAACAGCTCGACATGGCCGCCCTTGCGTTGCAGACGCTTGACGGTGACTTCATCGCCAATTCGGGCAACAACGATTTGTCCATTGCGCACGTCCTGCGTTTGCCTGACCGCCAACAGATCGCCATCGAAAATACCCGCACCCTGCATGCTCATCCCTTTGACCTTGAGAAGGTAATCGGGGCGCGCCTGAAACAGGTGCGCCTCGACCGCGATGCTTTGCTCGATATGCTCCTGCGCCAGGATCGGATGCCCTGCAGCGACGCGCCCGACCAGCGGGAGCATCAATTGCTCCATCCCCGGCAATGCACGCGCAAGGATGCCAGGTGGCCTGACCGACGGCCGGGCCGCGCTCGTGAGGCGGATACCGCGCGATGCGCCTGGCGTTAGTTCGATCATTCCCTTGCGCGCGAGTGCATGCAGGTGATCTTCAGCCGCATTGGCCGAGCGAAAGCCGAGTTCGGCAGCGATCTCGGCCCGGGTCGGTGGGTAACCTGTACGCTCGATCGCCTTGGCAATAAGAGTCAATATTTCGCTCTGGCGCGCTGTAAGCTTGCTGTTCGACGTCCGCATGAATGGGGCACTCCTCAAGGACAACGGCGGTAGGCTAAGTCTACTGTCATCAATAACAGTGTGTATTTTTATCCAGATATGAAAAATTTGCAACCCTGCGACACCGGTCGCCTCCCCAAGGTCCTCGTGCTGGGCACAGGCGGCACGATTGCCGGCGTGTCGACCGACCATCCCGCCCAAGGAGCCTACCGCGCGGCCGCACTCGATATCGGGCAACTTGTCGCCGCGGCGCCAGGCATCGAACGGCTTGCGACCCTGCAGGCTGAGCAACTTGCGAGCCTCGACAGCAAGGACATGCGAGTGCAAGTTTGGGGCGCCCTTGCCGCGCGCATTGCTGCGTGGCATGAACAACCCGATGTGGCTGGCTGTGTGATTACCCACGGCAGCGACACCGTGGAGGAGACCGCATATTTCCTGCAATGCGTCTTACCCGCAGGCAAGCCCGTCGTGCTGACGGCCGCAATGCGACCGGCGACCGCTTTGTCAGCCGACGGGCCGCGTAACCTCTATGACGCCGTGCAAGTTGCGGCCAGCGCCGACGCCGCTGGCCGCGGCGTGCTGTGCGTTGTGCATGGCCGCGTGCATGGAGCCTGCGACATCACCAAGGCGCATCCCACAGCCCTGGATGCCTTCAGCTCCGGCGAACGGGGCCCGCTGGGCTTCGTCGGCTCCCAAGGCGTCCTGTTCACGCGCAGCATTCCCGCTGCCCATGTCCCGCGCCTGCTTCCGATTCCCCCGACTCAACCGTGGCCGCGCGTGGAGTTGGTGGGCAGTCATGCCGGAGCAGACGGCGCAGGGGTCCGGGCATTGCTCGCCGCATCCTTGCGGGGCGAGTTGGTGCCGCCGCTGGCGGGTCTGGTCGTGCAAGGCACCGGAGGCGGCACCGTGCACGAGGATGTTCAGCAGGCCTTGAATGAGGCCGAGGCAGCCGGTGTGCGGGTGGCTTACGGCTCGCGCGTCGGAGCGCTTCAGGGTGGCCTCTACGACGGTTTGAACGCTGTGAAGATCCGCATTCGGCTGATGCTGGAGCTCGCTGCGGGCCTTGCCGGTTAGGGGCAATTGGCAGCAATCATCGCCGCCGCCTGTTGGCGTTGAGCGGCGGTTTGGGCATCGTCCAGAAAATCGCGATTGCCTTGGGCATCCACCTGCCGCACACGCAGGCCACTGTTCAGCGCTTGCAGCTGCTGCCGCGCCTGAAGACAGTTGGCAAGCCGCGCCTGCTCGCTGACCTGTTGCTGCAGACGCTGGGCCGCCTCCTTGGCACGCTTGTCCTCGTCGAGCTTGTTTTGCAGCTCACGCGCCGCCTGGATGTCTTGCCCCTTGAGCTGCCCTGCGGCCTGGGATGCGCTGCTGGCCGTGGGGCGTGGCGCCGCCTGCGCAGTGGCTGTGGGCTTGGCCAGAATATCGCGCGCCGAAATCGCGGATGGTGGAGGCTGGTCGCTGTACTGCACGACCCCTGTGGGGGAGATCCATTTCCACTGGGCACAGGCGGGTGCAAGAAGCCCGCACGACAAAAGAGTCAACACCCCCAGTTCGGCCAAAGCGTGACGCATCGCGTGTGCGGTAGGGCGGGGATTGGCAGCTGGCATCCAAGGCTCCGGTTTTTTCGAAGCTTAAGGCATGAAAGCGGGATTGCATGCGAATGGAAGGGCAAAAAAAAGGCCTTGCGCGGCATCGGTGTCGGCTTGCCGCAACTCATCGTCCCGGTACAAACTCGCCATGTCTTTTATCATCGCATTTTGCGCCTGGAGGATTTATGCGCCTTCTCGGAAAAGCGTTGACCTTTGACGATGTGTTACTGGTTCCAGCGTATTCTCAAGTTCTACCCAAAGACACCAGTCTTTCCACAAGCGTGACGCGGCGCGTCAGCCTGAATATTCCGCTCATTTCGGCGGCGATGGATACGGTCACCGAATCCCGGCTGGCCATCGCCATGGCCCAGGAAGGCGGCATGGGCATCATCCACAAGAACCTCACGCCGAAGGCGCAGGCCACGGAGGTGGCGCGGGTCAAGCGCTTCGAGTCCGGGGTGCTGAAGGATCCGATCACCATTTCGCCCGGGGTGAAAGTCAGCGACGTGCTCGCCCTTTCGCGCCAGCATGGGATCTCGGGATTCCCCGTCATTGAGCATGGCAAGGTCGTGGGTATCGTGACCAATCGCGACATGCGCTTTGAAACCCGGCTAGATCTGCCGGTGCGCGAGATCATGACTCCGCGTGAGCGCCTCGTCACGGTACGCGAGGGGGCGACGCTCGAAGAAGGCAAGGCGCTGATGCACCAGCACCGCCTGGAGCGGGTCTTGGTCATCAACGACGCATTCGAACTGCGCGGGCTGATGACTGTCAAAGACATCCAGAAGGCCACGGAACGCCCGAATGCTGCGCGTGACCCGCAAGGCAAGCTGCGCGTGGGTGCGGCCGTTGGCGTGGGTGAAGGCACCGAAGAGCGGGTCGAGGCTCTGGTGCGCGCAGGGGTCGATGTCATCGTCGTCGATACTGCGCACGGCCACAGCCAAGGCGTGATCGACCGTGTGCGCTGGGTCAAGGAGCATTACCCCGACGTCGACGTGATCGGCGGCAATATTGCCACGGCCGAGGCGGCCCGCGCATTGGCCGACGCAGGCGCCGACGGCGTGAAGGTGGGCATCGGCCCCGGATCGATTTGCACGACCCGCATCGTTGCTGGGGTGGGCGTGCCGCAGATCACCGCCATTGCCAACGTGGCCCAGGCCCTTGAGGGCACGGGCATTCCGCTGGTGGCCGACGGCGGAGTGCGCTACTCGGGCGACATTGCCAAAGCCATCGCGGCCGGCGCGCATACCGTGATGATGGGCAGCATGTTTGCCGGGACCGAAGAGGCACCGGGCGAGGTCATCTTGTATCAAGGCCGTTCATACAAGACGTACCGCGGCATGGGCTCCATCGGGGCGATGAATGCCGGATCGGCTGATCGCTACTTTCAGGATGGGACCCAGGCTTCGGCAGCAGCCGGCGCCGAGAAGTTCGTGCCCGAAGGTATCGAGGGGCGCGTACCTTACAAGGGCAGCTTGGCGGCCATTTTGTATCAGCTCGTGGGCGGCGTGCGCTCCTCCCTTGGGTATTGTGGTTGCGCCAGCATCGAAACCATGCGCAGCCGGGCGCATTTCATGGAGATCACGTCGGCTGGCATGCGCGAAAGCCACGTGCACGACGTGCAGATCACCAAGGAAGCGCCCAATTATCACGTTGATTGATGCTCAGGGCCAAGCGATTGCGCAGCGCCTGGCCGCTTTGTGACTGCCACCGAAATCCCCTTCATGCACGACAAGATCCTGATCCTGGACTTCGGTTCCCAGGTCACCCAGCTCATCGCCAGGCGTGTGCGCGAAGCGCACGTGTACAGCGAGATCCACCCCAATGACGTGAGCGACGCATTCATCCGTGATCTGGCGCAAAATGGACTCAAGGGCATCATTCTGTCTGGAAGCCATGCCAGCACCTATGAGGACCACCAATTGCGCGCCCCGCAGGCGGTGTGGGATGTGGGTGTGCCGGTGCTTGGGATCTGCTACGGCATGCAAACCATGGCAGCACAACTGGGGGGTAAGGTGGAATGGAGCGAACACCGTGAGTTCGGCTACGCGGAGGTGCGCGCACGCGGCCACACGCGCCTGTTCGATGGCATTGAAGATTTCCGCACCCCCGAAGGCCACGGCATGCTCAAGGCCTGGATGAGCCACGGCGACAAGGTCACGGAAATGCCAGCGGGCTTCAAGCTCATGGCCAGTACGCCGAGCTGTGCAATCGCTGGCATGGCCGATGAGGCGCGCGGCTATTACGCAGTGCAATTCCACCCCGAAGTGACGCACACGACGCAGGGCAGAGCGATCATCGAGCGTTTCGTATGCCAGATCTGCGGCTGCAAGGGCGACTGGATCATGGGCGACTACATCGCCGAAGCGGTGACCCGCATTCGCGAACAGGTGGGAAAGGAGGAAGTCATCCTCGGCCTGTCCGGTGGGGTGGATTCCAGCGTGGCGGCGGCCCTGATCCACCGCGCCATCGGCGATCAACTCACCTGCGTCTTCGTTGATCACGGATTGCTCCGGTTGAATGAGGCGCAAATGGTGATGGACATGTTCGCCGGACGCCTGCACGCGCGTGTGGTGCACGTGGACGCGAGCGCAGAGTTCCTTGGCGCGCTGGCTGGAGTCAGCGATCCGGAGGCCAAGCGCAAGATCATTGGTCGCGAGTTCGTCGAGGTCTTTCAGCGCGAGGCGAAAAAGCTCGTCAATGCAAAGTGGCTCGCACAAGGCACCATTTATCCCGACGTGATCGAATCGGGTGGTGCCAAGACCAAGAAGGCCACCACCATCAAGAGCCACCACAATGTCGGCGGCCTACCCGCAACGCTCGGTCTCAAGCTCCTTGAACCTTTGCGTGAGCTGTTCAAGGATGAGGTACGTGAACTTGGTGTGGCGCTGGGCCTGCCCACAGAGATGGTCGACCGCCACCCTTTCCCGGGCCCCGGCCTGGGCGTGCGCATTCTGGGCGAGGTCAAGCGTGACTATGCGGACTTGCTGCGGCGGGCCGATGCGATCTTCATCGAGGAGTTGCGCAACACCAGGGATCTTGCAAGTGGCAAGAGTTGGTACGAGCTGACGTCCCAAGCGTTTGCCGTGTTCCTTCCGGTCAAGAGCGTGGGCGTCATGGGCGATGGCCGCACCTACGATTACGTTGTCGCATTGCGCGCGGTGCAGACGAGCGACTTCATGACCGCGGACTGGGCCGAGCTCCCCTACCCGCTGCTCAAGAAAGTATCGAGCCGCATCATCAATGAGGTGCGCGGGATCAACCGTGTGACCTACGACATTTCATCAAAACCACCCGCGACAATCGAGTGGGAATGATTTGGGGCCTCTCGGTACCTTTCGCCGACTATCGGAAAAGTTTTTTAAGTTATTGATTCATATAGACAATAGTCTCAAAGACTATCGGTGACTATCGGCGGCAAGCAGGAATTTTTGACGATGAAATTGACGGTCATCGGAAACCCCGCCAAGCTCGCTGAATTTTTACCGTCAGACGTTTTCAGGGTCTGACGGTAAAAAAAGTCCAAGAAAGCTAGGATCCATGCGGGTTTCCGGCCGATTGGAGCTTTTCCGGTCTCTGACGGTAAAATTCTCCGCTTCGAGGAGGATCGGCGATGCTGACCGAGACCACGCTGAAGCACCTCAAGCCGAAGGACGCCGTGTACAAGGTGGCGGACCGCGACAGCATGTACGTCACTGTGTCGGTGGTGGGGACGATCAGCTTTCGCTTCGACTACATGTTGACGCCGACCGAAAACTGACCATCAAACGGTGTAAGTGCCGATTCAAAATTGACCAGGGTGTTCCACTGCTCTGCTGAGTATTTCAGCAGAGGACAAAGAGGTGATCACCATGGACATGATTGGCAAGGTCAGGCGCATGAGGATGCGCGACCAACTCTCCCTCAGCGAGATTGCAAAGCGCACGGGGCTGTCGCGCAACACGGTGAAGAAGTGGCTCAAGGCGCCTGGCGAGGTCGAGCCCAAGTACCGGCGGGTTAGCCGCGAGACCAAGCTCAGCGCGTTCAAAGCCACGCTGGAGCAATCCCTCAAGGCCGATGCGCATCGGCCCGAGCATGGCAGACGAAGCGCCAAAGCCCTGTTCTCGCAGATTCAAGCCCAGGGCTACCGAGGTGGCTACAGCGCCGTCACGGCCTTCGTTCGTGCCTGGCGCGAGCAGTCTGGCAAGACTGTCACCAAGGCCTTTGTTCCACTGAGCTTCGCGTTGGGCGAGGCCTTCCAGTTCGACTGGAGCGACGAAGCGCTGGTCGTCGGAGGGGTGTTCTACAAAGTGCAGCTTGCGCATTTGAAGCTGTGCGCCAGCCGCGCTTTCTGGCTGGGGGCTTATCCCAGCCAGGGGCACGAGATGCTGTTCGATGCCCACACGCGGTCGCTTGCTGCGCTGGGCGGTGTGGCGCGTCGAGGGATTTACGACAACATGAAGACGGCCGTCGACAAGGTTCTCAAAGGCAAAGGGCGCGTCGTCAACGCCCGGTTTGCGGCGATGGCCAGCCACGATCTGTTCGACCCTGACTTCTGCAATGTTGCCTCCGGCTGGGAGAAGGGCGTGGTGGAGAAGAACGTGCAGGACAGCCGCAGACGCATCTGGATCGAGGCTGGCACCCGCCGCTTTGCAAGCTTTATGCTGGAGCTGGAACAAGCCTACCTGATGGCCATGCCAGAGCCCTTTGACGGCTATGTGGAGAAGCTGGCGCGCGTGAGCAGCACGAGTCTGGTGGTCATTGCACGCAACCGCTACTCGGTACCCTGTGAATGGGCCGGTCACATGGTCAGTACACGGCTGTACCCGAGCCGCGTGGACGTGGCCGCAGGTGACACGTTGATTGCCAGCCACGCGCGCCTGGCCAGTGTGGGGCAGATTGGCTACGACTGGCAGCACTACATCGACCTGGTCCAGCGCAAGCCAGGCGCGCTGCGCAACGGCGCCCCGTTCCTGGACCTGCCGCCGGCCTTGCTGCGCCTTCGACAGGGGTTGCTGCGCCACCCCGGCGGGGATAAAGCCATGGCCCAGGTACTCGCCGCGGTCCCGCAGGCCGGGTTGGAGTCGGTGCTGGTGGCGGCTGAGTTGGTCCTGGAGACCGGCGCACCCAACGGCAATATCAGTGTCGAGCATGTGCGCAACGTGCTGGGGCGACTGAACACGCCCCAGATTCCGGGACCAGCGCAGACGACGCTCAGCCTGCATGTCATGCCCAAGGCAGATACCGCACGGTACGACCGGCTGCGCCCGACCCAACAGGACAACGTGGAGGTCAAGCATGGTTGATGCCCCACGTGACGTCCAAGCTGGCCTGAAGGCGTTGCGCTTGAATGGCATGGTCAATGCACGGGCCGACCTGGTGGAGCAAGGTGGCCACAGCGACCTGGCATCCTCACGCTGGCTCATTGAGCACCTGTTGCAGGCCGAGGATGTGGACCGGGCGATGCGCTCGATTGCGCATCAGATGAAGTCCGCACGCTTCCCGGTTGTTGCGCGACGATCTGGATGAGAGGCGCGCGACAAACAAGATGAGAAGAACTGTCGCGGCGACGCAATGATGCCGGGGGTTATTGACGCTGGCAAGCGTCAGTCGTCCGGTTGTTTGTCGCGCGGCGTCGGCAGAGCGACATTTTTCGGTGTGGCGAAGGTGGCGGGTCGTCCGGGCCCCTGCTGCTTGCGCTGCAAGGCGGCGCGGCGCCGGTAGCTTTCGACGTTGAGCTCGAAGATTGTCGAATGGTGCACGAGGCGGTCGACGGCGGCCAGCGTCATGGCTGGGTCGGGGAGCACCCGGCCCCATTCGCCAAACGGTTGGTTGGCCGTGATCAAGAGGGATCTGCGCTCGTACCGGGCGCTGATCAACTCGAACAGCACCGAGGTCTCGGCCTGATCCTTCGTGACGTAGGCGAAGTCGTCCAGTAATGTCGAGCGCAACATTACTGGACGAAATGGGGTACTTGCCGTTCAGTCAGGCTGGGGGTGCCTTGTTGTTCCACCTGCTGTCCAAGTTGTATGAGCACACCAGTGTGTTGATCACAACCAACCTGACGTTCGCAGAATGGTCCAGTGTGTTTGGGGACGCCAAGATGACGACGGCACTTCTGGATCGCTTGACGCACCACTGCCACATCGTGGAGACGGGCGAGAGTGAGGATCCAGATCTCGCTTCGTTTGGGGGGTGGAAGTGAGGTCCAGGCGGTGTAGACCGAGTGTAGGTGTTGCGTGATCTGGCTTTCTAAGTTTGAAGCTGCGCGCTCGAGACCGGCTTGC
>JABBOE010000094.1 GCA_019351955.1 Pseudomonadota bacterium | reverse complement strand
TTGCGCAAGCGCGCGTGGATGCGTCTGGCCAAGACGCGCTCGCGGCGGTTGTTCCTGCAGTTTGGCCTGCCGTGGGGCGGCGCGCTGCTGGTGGGCCTGGTGGCGGTGCTGTATGCGCGCTGGAGCAACGATGCCTACGAGCTCTTCCTGGGCTGGATTGCCGGGCGCCCCTGGCTGGCGTTTCTCATCACGCCGGCCTTCACCGTGCTGGCCGTGTTCCTCACCCGCCGATGGTTCTCCGGCAGCGAGGGCAGCGGCATCCCGCAAGTCATCGCCGCCCTGCACGCCCCACCCGACGACACCCTCATGCACCGCCTCTTCGGCCTGCGCGTCATCGCCGGCAAGCTCGTGGTCTCGCTGCTCGGCTTCCTGGGCGGCATGACCATTGGCCGCGAAGGGCCCACGGTGCACATCGGCGCGGCCATCATGGCCGAGACGCGTCGCTTTTATCCCCAGCGCACCCCGCGCCTGGAGCGCCAACTCCTGCTCGCAGGGGCCGCTGCCGGTCTGTCGGCAGCCTTCAACACGCCACTGGCCGGCATCATCTTCGCCATCGAGGAGCTGGCGCGCGACTTCGAAAGCCGCACCAACGGCACCATGATCACCGCCGTGGTCTTCTCCGGCCTGACCTCGCTGGCGCTGGCCGGCAACTACCTGTACTTCGGCCAACTCAACGTGCCGCAGAACTTCCACATCGCCTTCGTCCTGCCGGTCGTGCTCACCGCCATCGCCTGCGGCCTGCTGGGCGCCGCCTTCAACTGGGCGCTGCTGCGATGGGAAGTCTGGATGCCACGCCCGCTGCAGGCCTGGCGCGCGCACAAGCCCCTGCGGTATGCGCTGGTCATCGGACTGGCCATCGCCGCGCTGGGCGTGGGCACCGGGGGCCAGACCTGGGGCAGCGGCTATGACCAGGCCCGGCACCTGCTCGACGGCACCGCGCCCCTCAGCGAAGGCTACGCCATCACCAAATGGGCCGCCATGGTCGTCAGCTACATGGCCGGCATCCCCGGCGGGCTGTTCTCCCCCTCCCTGTCCATCGGTGCCGGACTCGCCCAGTGGATCCACGCCGCCTTCGCCTGGGCGCCCATGCCCGCCCTCATCGCCCTGTGTATGACCGGCTACCTCGCCGCCGTCACCCAGTCCCCCCTCACCGCCTTCGTCATCGTCATGGAAATGACCAACGGCACCGGCATGGTCATCCCCATGATGGCCACCGCCCTCCTCGCCTCACGCATCGCCAACGTCTTCACCCCGCCCCTGTACGAAGCACTCGCCGAAAAAAACTACTTCCCCAAACCCCCAGCACCGCCCACGCCTCCACACCCCTGAACGGCGCGGCTGACAAGACCAGGGGTTCCGCTACGCTTGCACCATAACCATCACAGGAGGTGACAAGCATGTCGGCCATTCCCATGCCTGCAGGCGACGCGACAGCCCTTGAATCGGCCTACCGCAAGGTGGGCTGGCGGCTGATCCCGTTCTTGATGCTGTGCTATTTCGTGGCCTATCTGGACCGCGTCAATGTCGGCTTCGCGCAGCTGCAGATGAAGTCCGACCTGCAGTTTTCGGATGCCGTCTACGGCTTCGGCGCCGGTGTGTTCTTCCTTGGGTACTTTTTGTTCGAGATCCCCAGCAACCTCGTGCTGCACCGCGTGGGGGCCCGCATCTGGATTGCCCGCATCATGATCACCTGGGGGATGATCTCAGCGTTGACTATGTTCATTCAGACGCCCACGATGTTCTATCTGGCGCGCTTCCTGCTCGGGCTGGCTGAGGCTGGCTTCTTCCCGGGCATCATCCTGTATCTCACGTATTGGTACCCGGCCGACAGGCGCAGCCAGATGACCGCCTGGTTCATGTCGGCAGTGGCGCTGTCGGGTCTGATCGGCGGGCCCGTGTCCGGATGGATCCTGCATCATTTTCACGGTCATTCGGGCTTGGCCGGCTGGCAATGGCTGTTCCTACTCGAAGGCGTGCCGGCCGTCGTGCTGGGCCTTGCGGTGCTCGTGTATCTGGACAACGGGATTGCTGCAGCGCGCTGGCTCACCGAGGATGAAAAGCGCCTCTTGGCCGGGCGCATTGACGCCGAGGCGCAAAGCAAGACCCACGTGTCCGCCTTGCAGGGCATGCGCAGCCCGCGCGTGTGGCTTCTGGCCCTGGTGTATTTCTCAGTGGTGATGGGCCTGTATGGATTGGGTTTCTGGCTTCCTCTGATGTTCAAGACGACCGGGGTCACGGACCCGCTGGCCATCGGCTGGCTGGTGGCCATTCCCTATGGCGTGTCCATCATCGCCATGATCCTGGTGGGCCGCCACGCGGATGCGACACGCGAGCGTCGCTGGCACGTGGCCATCCCCGCCGCGCTGGGTGCACTGGGGCTTGTGCTGTCCACGCTTTGGACGACAAGCACCGTGGGCGCAGTCCTCACGCTCACCCTTGCCACCTGCGGGATCATGACCGTGCTGCCCCTCTTCTGGAGCCTGCCGACCGCCTTCCTCTCGGGCACGGCAGCAGCCGCCGGGATCGCGCTCATCAATGCGCTGGGTAATCTGGCCGGCTTTTTCGGGCCCAGCATCGTGGGCTGGGTGAAGCAGGCAACTCAAAGCACGAGCGGCGGCGTCCTGGTGCTGGCCGGGTTCATGGTGCTGTGCGCCGTGCTGGTCCTGAGCCTGCCGGCGCGCGACATCAATCACTAACGACTCACGGCGCCCCTCCTGTTCAAGCAGCGGCCATGCAAGCCTCGCGCACCGCTGTTACATTGACATCCTCCCCGCCCTTGGCCTGTGGCCACCGCTTGCGCGGAAAGGGCGGAGATTCCTACGGCACTCAGGCGCGGCATTGAGCCACCCCTGAGTCGCTTCGGTGGGTTCCTGCTGCTGGCGGCATGGCTGCACCGCTCACTTCACAGGCGAACCGGGCGTGTCCCGCCCTTAGAACATTGATCGCGCCGACGACATCGGCGTTTTCCTCGAAGCCGCACTCGACGCACGCAAACTTGGCTTGTGTCTGGCGATTATCTGCCGACACATGTCCGCAGCACGGACAGGTCCGACTTGTGTACTGCGGCGGCACGGCAACCAGCCAGCCGCCGTTCCACGCCAGTTTGTAATCCAGTTGGCGGCGGAACTCGAACCAACCTTGATCGAGGATGGACTTGTTCAAACCGGACTTGGCTCGAACATTTCTTCCCGGTGCATCTGCCGTGCCTGCCGCCGACTTGGACATGTTCCGCACCTGCAAGTCCTCGATACACACCATCGCGTGATTTTGGCTGATCGCGGTCGAGGTCTTGTGCAGGTAGTCGCGGCGGGCATTGCCGATCCGGGAGTGAATGCGCTGAACGCGCGCCTTGGCTTTCCTCCAGTTCTTGCTGAATTTGGTTTTGCGGTTCATGGACTGTTGCGCACGGCGCAACGTGTCCTGGTGCCGTTTGAAGCTGCCCAGCGGCACGTAGAACGTGCCGTCGCTGAGCGTGGCGAAGCGCGCCACACCCATGTCGAGTCCGACAGCGCCTCCGCTCGGAAAGGGCTGTTCGACCTCGCGTTCGGTCTGGATTGACACGAACCACTTGCCGCAGGACTGGCTCACGGTGATGTTTTTCACCGTGCCCAGCACGTCCCGACTGAATCGCACCCGCAGCCAACCGAGCTTGGGCAGGAACAGGCGGCGATTGCCCTGGTCAAGCTTGATCTGCTTCGGATCTGGGTAACGGAAACTGTCGGACTGGCCCTTCTTCTTGAAGCGCGGGAAGTCGGCGCGCTTGGCGAAGAAGTTGGAATAGGCCCGATCCAAATCCTTGAGCGTCTGTTGCAACGGATGAATCGGAGCTTCTGCGAGCCAGGGCGTTTCTGCGCCATTGCGCCAGGCGGTGAGCACCTTACACAGTCCCGCGTAGCCGAGCTTCTTCTCGCCTTGCTCGTACCGAGCCTTCTGTAATGCCAGTGCCTTGTTGAACACGAACCGGCACGAGCCCGCGAAGCGGCGCATCTGGCGCTGCTGTTCGCCGGTCGGCATGAGTTCGAACTTGAAGGCTTGGAGGCGCTGCATGAATCGAATTATACTTTTGGTCTATGGATCATGACAATGACATCCGGCATGGAAGGCATTGCGTCTTCAAGATGCATGTGCATTTGGTCTTTGTGGCGAAATACCGTCGCAAGGTGTTCGACGGCGACGCCATCGACCGGCTGCGCATCATCTTCGCCAACACCTGTGCCGACTTCGAAGCGCAACTGATCGAGATGGATGGCGAGGACGATCATGTCCATCTGCTGGTCGAGTACCCGCCCAAAGTCGCCGTCTCAAACCTCGTGAACAGCCTCAAAGGCGTCTCCAGCCGCCTGCTGCGCAAGGATCGGCCTGACATCCAGAAACGCTACTGGCGTGGCGTCCTGTGGTCACCGTCCTACTTTGCGTCGAGTTGCGGCGGCGCTCCAGTCTCCATCGTGCGGCAGTACATCGAACAGCAGCAGACGTTACACTGAAACCCAAGGACGGCTACGCCGTCCGCGCTATCCTTCCCCGCCCTGAACGGCGAGGCTTGTCGCGCACCGGGTCAATCCGTCACCGCAGCGCCACGCCTTGACGACATCCGCCCAATCGCGCAAAAGGAGTCCCATGATGCGCAAGAAAGACACCCCCAAACTTCACGCCACGTCCAAGAATGTGCAAATCGGCATCGCCGACAAGGACCGAGCGTCCATTGCTCAAGGCTTGTCCCATCTTCTGGCCGACACCTACACGCTGTACCTGACGACCCATAATTTCCACTGGAATGTCACGGGGCCCATGTTCAACACGCTGCACCAGATGTTCATGACCCAGTACACCGAACTGTGGAACGCCGTGGACCCGATAGCCGAGCGCGTTCGGGCCCTCGGCTACGCCGCACCGGGCTCCTACACGGCCTTCGGCCAACTCACCAAGCTGGATGACGCGCCGCTCATTCCACCCAAGGCCGAGGACATGATCCGGATCCTGGTCAAGGGCAATGAAGCCGTTGCGACCACGGCACGCGACCTGCTGCCGCTCACGGAAAAAGCCGGTGACCAACCCACCACCGACCTTTTGTCCGCGCGCATGGACATCCACGAAAAATCCGCCTGGATGCTGCGCTCCCTGCTCGAAGGCTGAAAGCGGCTTTGGCAGCCAAGCTGCCAAAGCCCATCCCCGACTTCAGTCGTTGCCATGGCCGTGTCCATGGCCGTGTCCATGACCATGATCGTCATGACCGCGCTTGTCACGATGCCCGTCCGGCTGGTCCCAGCCGGGGCCATACTCCGGACCCCGCACAAAATACACCGGCACGCCGCAGGCGTTGTAGCGCCGGCAGTATCGACCCCACTTCTTGGCCTGGCCTGGCGGCACATGCATGTACACCGGCGCCGGCTGCATCACGGCGGGCGGTGGAGGGGCGATGATGACGGGCTGCGCATAGACCACTGGCGGCGGGACGTTGCCGATGTCCACACGGCCATACACGCCAGGGCTGATCTGTCCGGCAACACTGAGCGACACACTTTGGGCTTGTGCGCATGGAGCCGCGATGGCCGCAGCGACCAGCGCGGTGAAGGCTAAGGCGAAGGGGCTCGGCATCAATACAACTCCTTAATTGGCGTAAAAGACATTCCACCGTAACGCATTGGGCTGCGGCACGCTGACAAAAGGCGCCGTCGGCCATATCGGGCATCGTGGACAAAGGATAATTCGGCCATGCCCAATCGTCTTCGCCTTTGGCTCGACCTCATCCGCTGGAATCGCCCTGCAGGCTGGCTGCTTCTGCTATGGCCCACGCTGTCGGCGCTGTGGATGGCTTCCCGTGGCTTTCCCGGCTGGCTGCTGCTGGCCGTGTTCACGCTCGGCACGATCCTCATGCGCTCGGCTGGGTGCACCATCAACGATGTGGCCGACATCGATTTCGACCGCCACGTGCGCCGCACCGCGCGCCGTCCGGTCACGAGCGGCGCCGTCTCCCCGCGCGAGGCCCTGGCCGTGGGCGCGGCCCTGGCGCTGGCCGCCTTCGGCCTGGTGTTGCTCACCAACACCCTCGCCACCCGCTTGTCGTTTGCTGCGCTGCTCATTGCGATTGCGTACCCGTATACCAAGCGCTGGCTGGCGGTGCCGCAGGCCTACCTGGGCGTGGCCTTCAGCTTTGGCATTCCGATGGCCTTCGCCGCGGCCCAGGGCGCGGTGCCGCTCCTGGCGTGGTGGCTGCTGCTTGGCAATCTGTTCTGGGTCCTCGCCTACGACACCGAGTATGCGATGGTCGACCGCGCCGATGATCTGAAAATCGGCATCAAGACCTCTGCCATCACCTTTGGTCGAATGGACGTGGCCGCGGTCATGACCAGCTATGCGCTCTTCCTGGCCATGTGGCTGGTGGCCGGCCTTCAGCTCGGCTTGGGCTGGCCTTTTCAGCTCGGCCTGCTCAGCGCAGCGGCCATGTCCGCGTGGCATGTCCTGCTGATCCGCAAACGCGACCCGGAACGCTGCTTCATCGCGTTCAAACAGAACCACTGGCTGGGTTTTGCCGTCTTCGCAGGAACGGTGGGAGCGTACGCCCTGCGCTGAGTGCCCGGCTGGGAAAGCGCCGGCCTCCTGTTCGGGATGCCATGCGCTTGCGGACATTGCCATGGGCTTGGCCAGCAGGCGCACGCAGCCGTGCCCGCTCAGGCATGCACGCCGGCACGGGCCTGCGGCTTGTACGCCGATGGCACCTCCCTCGTGATCAGGGGATCAGGGATACAGCCCGCGCTCTGCACGCGCCTGCAGGACACGCTCACAGGCCACGACGAAGGCGGCCGTGCGCAGCGTGATCTTGAGCTTGTCCGCCGTGTCCCAGATATGGGCGAAGGCGGCCCCGAGGATCTTGTCCAGGCGGGCGTTGATTTCGTCTTCGCTCCAGAAGAAGCTGGAGAAATCCTGGACCCACTCAAAGTAGCTCACAGTGACGCCCCCGGCGTTGCAGATCACGTCAGGTACGACCATCACGCCGCGCTCGCTCAGGATATCGTCGGCACCCGGCAGCGTGGGACCGTTGGCACCTTCGAGCACGAGCTTGGCCGTGGTCTTGCGCGCCCGCGCCTCGGTAATCTGCCCTTCCAGTGCAGCGGGAATCAGGATCTCGCAGGGCACGTCCCAGAAGTCCGCTACGGCAATGGCCTGCGCACCCGCGAATCCCGCCACCCCGCCGTGCGCCAGCACATGCGCCTGCAGGGCGGGCACATCCAGCCCCGGCTCATGCAGCACGGCGCCCGTGTGGTCCTGCACCGCCACAACCTTTGCACCGGCGGCGGCGAACAGCTCAGCTGCTGTGGACCCCACGTTGCCAAACCCCTGCACGGCCACACGCGCGCCTTGCAGCGACAGCTTGATGCGCCGCGCCGCCTCGCTTCCCGTGACGAACACGCCGCGCCCGGTGGCCTTCACCCGTCCGAGCGAGCCGCCAAGCTGGATGGGCTTGCCGGTGACCACGCCCGTTGCCGTGCCGCCGATGTTCATCGAGTAGGTGTCCATCATCCACGCCATGATCTGCGGGTTGGTGTTCACGTCCGGCGCCGGGATGTCTTGCTGCGGCCCGATGATGATGCCGATCTCACTCGTGTAGCGCCGCGTCAGGCGCTCGAGCTCCTTGCGCGACAGCCCCGAGGGTTCCACGCGGATGCCGCCCTTGGCCCCGCCATACGGCAGGCCGACCGCGGCATTTTTTACCGTCATCCACGCCGCCAATGCCATCACCTCTTCCAGCGTGACCTGCGGGTGGTAGCGCACGCCGCCCTTGCCGGGCCCGCGCGAAAGGTTGTGCTGCACCCGAAATCCTTCGAAGTGCCGTACGCTGCCATCATCCATCTCGATGGGAACGTCCACGATCAGCGCACGTTTGGGGCGGCGCAGGGTCTCGGCCCAGCGCGCCAGATCGCCCAGGTAGGGCAGTACCCGTTCCACCTGGGACAGATAGGTCAGCCACGGGCTGTCGGCCTGGGGATCGATGTAGGACAGGTGGTTTTGCGGGATTGCTTTTTGCAGCATGGAGGTCTCCGTGTTGTGGGGCGCTTGTGGCGCCTTGCGTTGTCAAGGTTTGGCCGGTGAGGCCACCTCAACTCTACGCTCACGCAGAAAAGGATTCCACCGCAGTTGCGCGTGGTTGCAGGAATGCGCTCCGGTTTGAGCCTTAGCGATTCACCGCACTCAACGCCGCCTCCGGGTAGCGCGTGCCTTTGGCCGCACCCGGGGGCAGCGCCTGGTGAATGCGCAGCAAATCATCGGTCGACAGCGGCACCTTCAGTGCCCCCAGGTTCTCCTCAAGCCGGCTGATACGCCGTGTGCCGGGGATAGGAATGATGTCGTCGCCCTGCGCGAGCAGCCAAGCCAACGCCAGTTGGGCAGCCGTGCACCCGCGCTCAGCCGCCATGTCACGCAGGGTGTCGGCCAAGTGCAGATTGGCCGAGATGGCATCGGGCTGGAAGCGCGGCGAGTGCAGACGCCAGTCGTCGGGGGCAAGGTCCGCCGTCTTGCGGATGGCACCTGTGAGAAAACCACGCCCCAGCGGACTGTAGGCGACGAAGGCGATTCCCAGTTCCCTGACGGTGTCGAGCAGTTCGCCTTCCGGATCCCGACTCCACAACGAGTATTCCGTCTGCAACGCAGCGATGGGGTGCACCTTATGCGCTCGGCGGATGGTATTCGGCGCCGCCTCCGACAGACCCAGCCAGCGGACCTTGCCCGCGCGCACCAGTTCCGCCATGGCACCCACCGTGTCCTCGATCGGCACGTGCGGATCCACGCGGTGCTGGTAATAGAGGTCAATCACGTCCACCTGCAGGCGTCGCAGGCTCGCGTCGCACGCCTCGCGCACATATTTGGGGCTGCCATTAACGCCGAGAAAACTGCGGTTCGGTCCACGCACGTTGCCAAATTTAGTGGCGAGAACCACCTGGCTACGTCGGCCGGCGATGGCACGGCCCACCAGTTCCTCGTTATGCCCGGCGCCGTACATGTCGGCCGTGTCGAGAAAATTGATGCCGAGATCGAGCGCGCGGTGGATGGTCGCAATCGACTGCGCCTCGTCCGCCGGCCCGTAGAACTCGGACATGCCCATGCAGCCCAGGCCCAAAGCAGACACCAGCGGTCCGCTGGTGCCGAGATGACGTTTTTGCATCGCCGTAGCCTCCCATGCATGTGCGGGCGCCATGCGCGGCGCTCCTTCCAGCATCCTAGGAAACTCCTCGCGCGGGTGTTGCAACAGTTTGTTCGCGACTGTGGCCAGACATGGGGCACGCTGGTCAACCCGGGCCTTCTTGCTTGAGCGCCGCCCTCGCAGCCCGCCGCTCGGCTTTGCGCGACTTCCGGTGCACCCCAGCCTTGCGCTGCAGCGCCATCGCCAGCAAGGGGTTGCGCGGTTTGGATGCAGGGTTACGCAGAATCTTGGTGCGAGCGCGCTTGCGGGAGAGTTTCATCGAATGGCGCAAAGCTTCGGGACGCGGATCAACCATTGCCGCCGCCAACGACAATCATGGGCCACGCAGGTCAAGATATTGGGCGCGCTGAAGGCACCGCCGCTTCGCGGCACAAGACAAAACATGATCACAAGGCAAGGCGAAAAATTGGGCTACGCGATGCGACGATGACAGCCCCACCACGGCGGGGCTGCTGTCGAGCTTCGGTAAATCCCTTCTCAGTGTTCCCGCCATTGGACAACCGCGTTGACCCCTGCCTTGCTGAACATGAGCGGAGGATTCGGATTAGCCATTTCCTGGCTACCGCCAAACACGGGAAGTCCTGAATTGGAAATTGAGATTGTTGGCGAGTATGCAGGCCCCTGCCCCACGTAATAATTGGCGTTGACGTAGGTTCCAGACGTGTCGGTAATCTGATTTGTCGGGAACTTGCCGGTAATCAGGCTAAAGAAATCGTAATAACCTGAACCAACGCCACCACAACTCGCCGAAGCGCCACCTGCTGGCACGTAAACCGGGACAACCAGAATGTTGTTGGCCAAAACAGGCATATCGGAGATCTGGGCTGTAGCCTGCAGAGCGGGTACATTATTTGTCGTCACCCACGCGCCGGCGCTCACAATGTAGCCACTTGTGGCATTGCTGGCCCACAGCGCCTGCCATCCTGCCGAACTTACGCCGAACACCGTCACCCCGGAGGTCGAAGCAGCCCACAAATAGGGCATCCCGTTTGAGAGCTGAAAGCCAAGGTATTTCACTGCGAGGCCATCCTGCGTTGTGCCAAGCGAAGTGATGTTGGCGACATCGGTCGCGGGAAGGCCTGTCATCGAAGTGACATAGACGTTGCCTGCGCCATCGCCAAAATACAGCTGGTTCGATTGCGCGTCGAAGAACAGATTGCTCGATACACCGTTCGTCACGCTGGTCGAAGGAATCACAGCACTGGTTGTGGAGCCCGTGGCGACGTTAAATTCGTACAAAGTGCTCACGGTGCTGGATCCGCTTCCCGTGTTGACGACGAACGCACCAATTTGTGAGCCCGACACTGTGGCCACGACCGGAGCCTGCCGCTGCGGATACCGGGATCCAGCCGGCATGGCCGGCAAGTTGATGACTTTGCTCGGGTTGCCGTTCGCGTCGAGTTTGAGGTCATACCAGTATGCCCCGCTTTCGGCCGAGCCGATGACGTAAGTTCCCCACTGCCCCGATGCGTTAACAGCGTCCGTAATCCGGAACTTGCCGTCGAAGATCCCCTGGGTCGGCATCGTCGCATAATTTTGAAGTTGCGAGGCAAACGGACGCGGCATCCAGCCCCAGTTGAAGGTTCCTGCAGATGAGCCCGTTGAGGCGACGCTGTAAAGAAAGCCGTCATTGTTCGTGAACAAAAGCGCCTGGGGACGGCTGGTCATGCTTGAGGCATACGCGACATACCCGGGCAAGACAAGGTTCAACGGATTGCTGGCTGGCAGCAACAAAGCGGCGGCGTCACCTTGCGAAAATTCGCCAAGGTACGACCCGGACTGGCGTGCGCCCAGGTAACTGGGACACGAAGACGGCATGCTCGACCAGGTATAGCCCGGATTTTCCGTGTAATTGATGATGGTCTGCGTGTTGGGCACGCACTTTAGTGACGCGTTGGACAATGCGAATGCGGCGCTGTCAAGGTTCGCAAACAGAACAGGCGTTGTGTTGTCCGATTTGGTTGAATACAGATTTGTCGCACGGTTGGCTGCCGTCATGTTATTCGCGACGTCCCAGGTGGCACTTGCCGCTGGCGTGCCGTTCGCTGAGGTGGAATAGGCTTGCACATGCCCGGCAATGGGGTCAAGCGCGCTTGTGAGCGTGTAGATATAACTTCCGGAGCCGATCGACAGTGGCGCCACGGGAGCGCCAACGGTTTGATTCGCGGGCACCACGGAGAAGCAGGTGATTTCATGCACGTTGGTGCCGCCACCGGTGGATGCACCAAAACCGAACCGAAAGCTCGAAGGCATGGGCCCATTGGAGCCGCTGATACTCACATCCTTCAGCAATGGACTGAAGGTCGTCGCCGTGCTTCCATACTTGTAGGAAAGGTTGAGGTTTCCACCCGGGGTAATGATGAGTTGATAGGTGATCGGGGTGGCCTGTGAACGCTTGGTGGCTGACTCATTGGAGATGGGCTGGTTGCTGGGTAGTGTGTAATACCCCAGAAGCGGGTAGTCCGGCAGGGTCTTTCCCGCATAGCTTCCGCCATTTTCACAGACTGCCTTGACGTCGCTTTCCGTGGCGCTCGGATTGATCGCCTGCAGGGCTGGCAGGTTCACATTCCCCCAGCCGCGCACGCCGATTTCGTTGGGGTTCTGATAGCCAGGATGGCCCGTCCCTGTTGCCGTGTTGTCCCCTCCCGAGCCGCCGTTTGTGAAGTTGCCGTACTCGTCCATGCCCACGCCAAGATAGGCACCGGCCATGCCGTCGTGCGGGTTATTGGACATTGAACAGCTGTAGCCGAGCGAGCCGCCAAATGCCCCGATGTTCGGGGCCACGCTGCCGTTGAGCAGATAAAAGCCGATACCGTCAGCACCAGGAGTGGCGGTATTGCCACCGTAAAGATGGGCTGTGTAGCTATTGCCTCCATACGTGTAGGTCGTAAACGTCACCTGAATCCCGGCGTTGGATGGGAATGTCCAATTCGAGAGAATGGCGCCCTTGGCAGAGTTCGCGGCGTCCGTCAGCCTCAGAGCACCGGACCCAACGGCGTCCGTGATTGATGTGCATGCGGGAATCGAGCCCGCACCGCTTCCAGCCGTCAGACAGGCTTGCCCTAATGGGTCCCAGTTCTGCATGGCCGATGCGCCGGTGAAGTTGTCCTGGATAATGTTTGTCGTCTGGGCGCCGGCCTGGCTGGCCAAACCGGCCCAGCCCGCCAAGAGGAGGATGGTCGCAAAGCGGGTCAGGCGAGAGAACGTCATGTGAAACTCCTTGCGAGCTACGACGATGCGCCGCCGAGCACGCACAGCTTGTAGAGGGATTCCACGTCAGCAGGTGACTGCTGGCGCGCATCCACGGTATGGATCCACAGGTCGTAATAGACAGCCGTGAGTCCCTGGGTGTTGCAGGCGTAAGGATCGACGCGGCCAGTTGGCTGCACGAACACCCATGCGCTTTGTCCGACACCTGTTGGCATGGGGACCGACGCACACTTATCCTGCGCCGTGGACCCCGCGATGCATGTTGCCCAATAGGCTGCGTTCGGTTGAACGTTCGCCCCGGGAGAAACGTTGAGGAACCACGACTGGCTTGATGCGGACACTTCAAGCGGCTGGGTATTGCCGGCTGAGCCGATTTGTGTGGCGATCCATTGCAGCGCCAGATCGCTGGCGTTGAAATTCTTCTGCCGCTGCGAGAATCGATCGGTCAGTCCCGTGTCGGTCAGGACACCGCGGAAGGTGAATAAGGCACCAATGAACAGCAGGAGCAAGGCAATCAACGCAAACAGGAGAACCGAACCTCGCTGCCTCGTCGGCCGCATGGCTTGTTGATGGTGACGCTGCACAATTTGCATGGCTTGTCTCACAGGCTTGAAGGCAGTCAGCCCTAATCGTTCCGTTGATCGTTCCAATGATTTCGCCAATGGTGGCCGCCACCTCCCGAGGTGCCTCCCGAAGTGCCTCCC
>JABBOE010000093.1 GCA_019351955.1 Pseudomonadota bacterium | reverse complement strand
CTTGAAGCAAGCTTACTCTTGATTCTGGTTGTCGAGCTTGGCGCGCAGAAGGGCCCCAAGGTTGGTCGTCCCCGTGGCTTCGCGTTGCTCGCCAGCCAAGCGGTTCATGACCTCCTGTTGGTCAACGCTATCTTTGGCTTTGACCGAAAGCTGGATACTGCGGTTTTTGCGGTCGATATTGATGACCATGGCCGTAACCTCGTCACCATCTTTGAGCAAATTGCGGGCATCCTCGACCCGGTCACGCGAGATTTCAGAGGCGCGCAGATAGCCTTCAATGTCCTGCCCTAGGTCGACAACGGCACCTTTGGCATCCACGGACTTCACCGTGCCTGTGACGACCTTGCCTTTGTCATTAATGGCGGCGAAGTTCATAAACGGATCGCCTTCCATCTGTTTGATCCCGAGGGAAATGCGCTCGCGTTCGATATCGATGCCCAACACCACAGCTTCGACTTCCTGGCCCTTCTTGTAGTTCCGCACGGCGGCTTCGCCGGGCTCGTTCCACGAAAGGTCGGACATGTGTACCAGACCATCGATGCCGCCGGGAAGACCGATGAACACGCCGAAGTCTGTGATGGACTTGACTGGGCCAGTCACCTTGTCGCCTCGGTTATGGTTCGCGGCAAATTCATCCCACGGGTTGGGACGGCACTGTTTCATGCCCAGGCTGATGCGGCGACGGTCTTCGTCGATTTCCAGAACCTGTACCTCGACTTCGTCGCCCAACTGGACGATTTTGTTGGGGGCAACATTCTTATTGGTCCAGTCCATCTCTGACACATGCACCAATCCCTCGATGCCGGGTTCAATCTCGACGAAGGCACCGTAGTCCGTGATGTTGGTGATCTTGCCGAACAAGCGGGTGCCTGCGGGGTAGCGGCGAGCCACCCCAACCCAGGGATCATCCCCCATTTGCTTCAAACCCAGCGACACGCGGTTTTTCTCAGCGTCATATTTGAGAACCTTGGCGGTAATTTCCTGGCCGGGTGTCACCACTTCGCTGGGGTGACGCACGCGGCGCCATGCCAGGTCAGTGATGTGCAGCAAGCCGTCGATGCCGCCGAGATCCACAAATGCACCGTAGTCGGTAATGTTCTTGACCACGCCAGTAACAATCTGGCCTTCCTTGAGATTTTCCAGGAGCTTGGCGCGTTCCTCGCCTTGGCTGGCCTCAACCACAGCACGGCGCGATAGGACGACGTTGTTGCGCTTTCGGTCAAGCTTGATGACCTTGAACTCCATGGTCTTGCCTTCAAACGGCGTGGTGTCCTTGACCGGGCGCGTGTCAAGCAGTGAACCGGGCAAGAAGGCGCGAATGCCGTTGATCATCACGGTGAGGCCGCCCTTGACCTTGCCCGTAACCGTTCCGGTTGCGAACTCGCCGGATTCCAAGGCTTTTTCAAGTGACATCCAGGAAGCAAGACGCTTGGCCTTGTCGCGCGACAACATGGTGTCGCCATAGCCATTTTCTAACGCATCAATCGCCACGGACACGAAGTCGCCGACCTGGACTTCCACTTCGCCATGGTCGTTCTTGAATTCTTCGATGGGGATGTATGCGTCGGATTTCAAGCCGGCGTTGACGATCACAAAATTGGGGTCGACACCGACCACTTCCGCGGTGATGACTTCACCGGTGCGCATGTCGCGCGTCTTGAGCGACTCTTCGAACAGGGCTGCGAAGGATTCGCCAGACGTGCTGGCGCTGGGGTTGACTGACATGGAGGGACTTTCTAATCCGCAAGAAGCCTTGCGGGGTTGGTTGAACAAACCTGACGCGGAATCTCCTGCGCTCAGGAACATTGGCGCCACCACTCCAACACCTGACGCACGGTCTGATCGACATCAAGCATGGAGGTGTTGAATGGCACCGCGTCTTGCGCCGGCTTGAGAGCGGCAACGCTGCGTTTGCTGTCACGCGCGTCGCGCGTCTCAAGGTCGCGCAAGACATTGGGAATTGTAGTTGAAATGCCTTGCGAAATCAATTGCTTATACCTGCGCTCAGCACGGGCTTGCACGTCTGCCGTTAGAAACACCTTTAGCCTCGCATCCGGGAACACCTCGGTGCCCATATCCCGACCATCCGCCACCAAGCCCGGTGCGCGGCGCAGGCTGTGCTGAAGCGCGAGCAGCGCCTGCCTTACCCCCGGCAGCGAAGCCAGCGTCGATGCCGCCCGGCCGACTTCCTCGGTGCGAATTGCGGTACTGACGTTCTCGGGTCCGACCCAAACCTGGCTACCCTCGCAGCGTACCGGCAAGCGCAAAGCCAGTTCGCTTAGCCGTGCCTCGTCATCAAGTTTGATGTCCTGGCGCAGCGCTAGCAGAGCTGTTGTCCGGTATAGAGCGCCGGAGTCCAAATAGTGGAAACCGAGCAATCCAGCCACTTTGGAAGCCACCGTGCCTTTGCCCGAAGCGGTAGGTCCGTCAATGGCGATCACGGGAACCGGGTGTGCGATGGAGGCGAAGGTCTGGAAATAGTCAGGAAAGGTCTTGGATACACAGCCGGGGTCAAGGATCCGAATATCCGCCGAGCCAAAGCTAGCCAGCGAAAAGCACATGGCCATGCGGTGGTCGTCATAGGTGCCAATGGCGGCGCTGTGCCATTGCCCATCAGGCAGCGGATGGACCTGCAGCCAGTCGGGTCCGGCTTCGACGTGGGCGCCAATCTTGGTCAATTCAGCGCTCATCGCGGCAATGCGGTCGGTTTCTTTCACCCTCCAGCTGCCAATGCCGGTGAGTAAGGTGGGCGCATCAGCAAATAATGCGGTGATCGCCAGTGTCATCGCCGCATCGGGAATGGCCACGCAGTCGATGCTTCCGCCCGCCAAGCGCTTGCGCTCTGGTTTTAGTCCATGGGTGGAGATGAAACCGTGTCCCCACTCCACACGGGCGCCCAAGCGTTCGAGCACGCGCGCAAACTCCACATCGCCCTGGATGCTATGCGCGTCCACTCCCTCCACACGTACCGCCCCGCCTTGTCCGTGCAGGCTGCCGAGCACACCTGCGGCGAGAAAATAAGAGGCCGATGACGCATCACCCTCCACAGTCATACGTCCCGGGCTGGCATAGCGGCTACCAGCCGGAACGATGAAGCGCTGCCATCGCTGGTTTTCTACCCGCACCCCGAAGCGGGCAAGCAGTTCCAGGGTGATATGGACGTACGGCCGCGAAATGAGCGTACCTACGACCTCCACCACCACATCGTGCTGCTGCGAGACCAGGGGTAGTGCCAACAGCAAGGCCGTCAGGAACTGGCTGGACACGTCGCCGCGGACCCGGATCGGTGTTTCCGCGTTCGGGCTGCCCATCGTGATGGCAAGCGGTGGGTAGCCCGGGTTTTCGAGGTAGTCAATGGAGCAGTTGATAGCGCGTAGCGCGTCGACCAGATCGCCGATGGGACGTTCGTGCATACGGGGTACACCGCGGAGCGTGTAAGTGCCGCCAAGCAGTGCAAGCGCTGCCGTGAGCGGCCGTATGGCCGTACCAGCATTGCCCATGAACAGATCGGCCCGACCCACCGGGAGACGTCCTCCGCAACCGTGAACGATGGTGTTCGTGCCTTGCCTAGCCACCTTTACGCCCAGGGCGTGCAGCGCCGAGAGCATCACACGGGTGTCATCGGAGTCCAACAGCCCCGTAATGCAGGTTTCTCCCTCAGCAAGCGCTGCAAGGAGCAGCACGCGGTTGGAAATGCTTTTGGAGCCAGGCAACCGGGCTACGCCGCCAGCACCGATGAGTGGCGGCAGATCTATATGGTCAGACGATATCATCGGCGGGTGAGGGTGAGGCCCAATCCTTGCGCGATTGGCTGGCTTGACGAATCAAGGATTCCAGCACGCTCCAATTGCCTTGGCGCATTTGCGCCTCGAATCCGGCGATCGCTTGCTTGAACAACTGCAACTGCTCCAGTACTTCAGCTCCATTGGTCTGGAAAATGTCGCGCCACATCGTCGGGTCACTCGCAGCGATGCGCGTGAAATCGCGAAAGCCGGGCCCTGCAAGTTGCAAGTAGCTTCCTCCCTTGGACTGGCGCGCAATGGCATACACATAAGCGAACGCCAAAAGATGCGGCAGATGGCTGACTGCGGCGAAAGCTGCGTCATGGTCGTGCGGGCTCATGACGGAGACCACGCCTCCCACAGCCTCCCAGATTTGGGTGGCGACCTCGACAAAACGGTCTGGATTCTCGACCATGGGCGTAATGACCACACGCTTGCCATCGAACAACGCAGATCTCGCATACTGCAATCCGCTGTTCTCGCTTCCGGCAATCGGATGGCAAGGCACGAACTGGCGGCATTTCTCTCCCAGCGCCTCCTGTGCAGCCATCGCGACATCACTCTTGGTGCTGCCGACGTCCATCACCAGCGCGTACTGCGCCACCCCAAGCCGGATTTGTTTGAGCAGCGGTCCGATGGCGGACACGGGAACGGCTAGCAAGATGAGATCGGCTCCGGTCGCTGCGTGCAAGGCGGAGTCTGCGCCGTGGTCGATGATGCCAACGGCCTTGGCGGCTTTGAGGGTCGAAGGTGACTTGCTGTATCCCACCACCTCCTGTGCCAGTCCTGCATGCTTCGCCGCCAGTGCGAACGAGCCGCCCAAAAGGCCTAGGCCCAGAATGGCCAGGCGCTTGAATTGCGTCGGAGGTGGAGTGTCAGAGCCGGCGTAGGAGCCGATAAGCGTATCCATGCCTCAAACTGTGGTGAGGGCCACTTGCAACGCGCCGATGCAGCGCGCGTTCTCGGCCTGCGTGCCCACAGAAATGCGCAACCACGAACCCAATCCATAGTTGGCTACGGGACGCACAATCACGCCCTTGTTGATCAGTTCTGAGTTGATGCGCGCACCCGCCTGGTCGTCGTCGCCTACACGCACCAGCACAAAATTGCCGTAGGAGGGGATGTAGCGCAGACCCATCGCGTCAAAGGCCTGTGTCAATTGAGCCATGCCCCTACGATTGGTGTCGACGGATCGATCGAGAAAATCTTGATCCTTCAGGCTAGCAATTGCAGCGGCCTGCGCCACGGTGCTTGTGTTGAACGCTGAGCGCACGCGGTTGAGCACGTCGGCCAGCGCGGGCTGTGCGGCCGCATAGCCTAGGCGCAGGCCCGCCAAGCCATAGGCCTTGGAGAATGTGCGAGACACCACCAGGTTCGGGTGCTCGCGCAGCAGTGTGATGCTGTCTGTACGCAAGGCCGGATCAAGATATTCGACGTAGGCCTCGTCGAGTACCACGACCACGTCGGCGGGGACCTGCTTCATGAATGCGGCTATGGCGTCATGCGTGGCCAGCGTGCCCGTGGGGTTGTTTGGATTGGCTACATAGACCAGCCGGGTATTGCGCTCAATGGCGGCTGCCATCGCAGGCAAATCATGGCCGTAGCTCGTTGCCGGTACCACATGATGACGTGCGCCAGCCTGCTGCACTGCAAGGGCGTAGACGATGAAGCTATATTGCGAGTACACGCACGAGTCTGTCTCGCTCAGCAGGGCACGCGCTGCCATCTCAAGAATGTCGCTGGAGCCGTGACCCAGGATGATCCAGTCAGCCGGCACGCGCAGATGCGTGGCGAGCGCTTGACGCAGAGCGTAACCGTCGTTGTCGGGGTAGCGTGCAGTGTCGCTCAGCGCGTCGACGACGGCTTGGCGAGCCTTGGACGACATGCCCAGCGGATTTTCGTTCGAGGCAAGCTTGACGATATTCGCCTCAT
The DNA here is from genome assembly GCA_019351955.1 of Pseudomonadota bacterium. Lineage (GTDB taxonomy): Bacteria > Pseudomonadota > Gammaproteobacteria > Burkholderiales > Burkholderiaceae_C > Thiomonas_A. The sequence continues at coordinate 7,475 of JABBOE010000093.1, read as the reverse complement.
CCATGCCAATCTCACGGGCTACTTGCCCGATCGGGCGCCCACCCACGTAGGGTGATATCGTGCGGACATACTCTGTGCCCCATTGCGGGCGTGCGTTCGAGGTGGATGACATCGCTAGGGGTGACAAGTGGTGAGAAGTTCGGGGTCAATCCTGCCAGACGGGATACGAGCCAAGTTGTTTGAAAAATGCGCAGCGGTCGCGCAGATCCTCAAGGGCGGCGTGCACCGCGGGATCTTCGCTGTGGCCCTCGATATCCACGTAGAAGACATATTCCCAACCTCCGGAACGGGCTGGACGGGATTCAAAGCGGGTCATGCTCACCCCATGGTCGGCCAATGGTTTGAGCATCGCCACCATGGCGCCGGCGCGGTTGGGAACCGCGAGAATCAGGCTGGTACGGTCGTGGCCTGTGGGGTTCGCGCCATGGGGCCCCAGCACGATGAAGCGTGTGCGATTTTCAACTTCGTCCTGGATATGCGCGGCTGCTACGTGCAAGCCGTAAAGCGAGGCTGCTTGCTCGCCGGCGAGGGCGGCCAGCCGCTCATCGGCTGCTGCTATGCGCGCACCCTCGGCATTGCTTGAAACAGCGCGACGTTCCACGCCAGGCAAGTGAGTGTCCAACCACTGGCGGCATTGCGAGAGTGCCTGTGGATGCGCAAGGACGGCTGAAATACCGTCTAGGCCCGGTTGCTTGCGCAGGAGATTGTGGTGGATGGCCAAGCTGATTTCGCCACAAATTTGCACTGGATGGGTCAGAAGCAGGTCCAGCGTCCGGGCTACTGCGCCCTCAGTCGAGTTCTCGATGGCGACTACGGCGTAGGCGCACGCGCCACTCAGCTGTTTGCGGAAAACCTCGTCCAGGTTCGCACACGCGACAAAGTCTCCACTAGATCCAAAGAAGCGACGCGCTGCCTCCTCGCTGTAGGTACCCTCAGGGCCGAGAAACGCCACCAGCTGCCGCGCCTCAAGGGCACGGCAGGCTGACATGACCTCACGCCAAACGGCGGCCAAGCCATCATCCAACAGTGGTCCGCTATTCGCCTCCTGCACCTTCTCGATGACTTCACGCTCGCGCTCTGGTCGGAATACCGGTAGCCCGAGCCGATGTTTCAGGCGCCCGATTTCCTGCGCCAGCCGAGCGCGCTGGTTCAGAAGATCAAGCAGCTGTTGATCCAGCGCATCAATGCGCGCGCGAAGGGGAAGAAAGTCGGTATCCATGAAGAGGAGGGTCTTTCAGTGGCTGCGCTCGAACTCGTGCATGTAGGCAACCAGCGCCTGTACGCCCGACAGCGGCATGGCGTTGTAGATGCTGGCGCGCATGCCACCTACCGATTTGTGCCCCTTGAGCTGTAGAAGACCACGCTCCACGGCACCTTGCAGAAATGGCTCATTGAGGCGTTCGTCACGCAGAAAAAACGGCACGTTCATGCGGGAGCGGCATGCCGGATTGACGCGGTTCGCGAACAGCTCAGATTCGTCAATGCAGCGGTACAGTAAGTCAGCTTTTTTGCGGTTGCGTTCGGCGATGGCGGCAATGCCCGTAAGACCCTCCTCTGCCTGGCGCTTGAGCCACTGAAACACAAGCCCGGCGACGTAGATCGCGTAGGTTGGCGGGGTGTTGTACATCGAGTTGCTCTTGGCAATAACGGTGTAATCGAAGGCGCTCGGGCAGACGGGTAGGGCGTGCCCCAGCATCTCTCGGTGCACGATAACCAGTGTGAGCCCAGCGGGGCCGATGTTCTTCTGCGCTCCAGCGTAGATGCATGCGTGGGCGTCAACATCAATGGGCCGCGACAATATCGTGGACGACATGTCGGCTACCAGCGGCAGGGAAAATTGCGACGGCAGGTCATGGAATTCCACACCGTCAATGGTCTCGTTTGCGCAGTAGTGCAAATATTGGGCGTCAGCCCGTGGCTTCCACTGCGAGAACGCCGGGATCGTGCCGTAATTGGTGGTTTCACTGGCGTCAATGACCAACTGCACGTCGCAGTACTTGCGTGCCTCAAGTTGGCTTTTTTGCGACCATGATCCGGTGACGACGTAATCTGCCTTGGCCCCGCGTGACAGATTCAGCGGCACGATGGCGTTTTCGGCCAGCGCACCTCCCTGCATGAACAGCACGTGGTATTCGGCCGGAATCGCCAGTAATTCCCGAAGATCCGCTTCAGCCTGCGCAATGATGCGTCCGAACTGTGGGCCCCGGTGGCTCATTTCCATGACGCTCATGCCGCTGCCTTGCCAGTCAAGCATCTCGGCGGCAGCCTGTTGCAGAACTTCCTCCGGTATCGCGGCGGGACCTGCGGAAAAATTGTAGGGGCGGGCTGACATGGCAGTGGTGGTCGCTTTAGGCTTCGTCGGCAGGCAACGCAGCGCCGGGTTCAGCATCTTCGGATTGCGCGTCGGATTCGGCCACGCGCTGCACGCCGATGAGATTGGCGTTGTCGTCCAGCGCAATCAGCGTCACACCCTGCGTGGCGCGGCCGAGTTCGCGAATTTCCGCTACTCGGGTGCGTACCAGCACGCCAGTGTCCGTAATCAGCATGATTTCATCGTCTGGGCGCACCAGACAGGCGGCGACGACCTTCCCGTTGCGTTCGCTCGTCTGGATTGCGATCATGCCTTTGGTGCCGCGGCCATGACGCGTGTATTCGCCAATGGGGGTGCGCTTGCCATAGCCGTTCTCCGTGGCGGTCAGCACGCTTTGGCTTTCATCCTCGGCGACAAGCATGGCAATTACCTGCTGCCCATCCTCCAGATGCATGCCGCGTACGCCGCGCGCCTCACGGCCCATTGGGCGTACGTCGTTTTCGTCGAAGCGCACGGCCTTTCCGGCATCGGAGAAGAGCATCACGTCATGCTTGCCATCGGTGATGGCCACCCCAACCAAGTAGTCATCGTCGTCGAGGCCGCAGGCAATGATGCCGGCGGTGCGGCGGTTGGCGAAGGCCGCCACTGGCGTCTTCTTCACCGTGCCGCGCGCAGTGGCCATGAACACGAAATGGTCCTCGTCGAAGGCCTTGACTGGTAGTACTGCGGTGATCTTTTCACCTTCGGTCAGCGGAAACAGGTTCACCAGCGGCCTGCCGCGTGAGCCGCGACCCCCCTGCGGCGCCTCATAAACCTTCATCCAGTACACGCGCCCACGGTTCGAAAAGCAGAGCAGCATGTCGTGGGTGTTGGCCACGAACAACTGGTCGATCCAGTCATCTTCCTTTGTCCCGGTGGCGAGCTTGCCGCGGCCACCGCGCCGCTGGGCCCGGTATTCGTCGACCGGCTGACTTTTCACGTAGCCCACATGAGAGATGGTCACCACCATTTCCTGCGGAGCGATGAGGTCTTCAATGTCCAGCTCGGTGGCGTTAGGTTCGATGGTCGAGCGCCGTGCATCGTTGAACTCGCTTTTCAGCGCCGTGAGTTCGTCGGCGATGATTTGAGTGATGCGCTCGGGCCGCGCAAGGATGTCAAGGAGATCGGCAATTTGCGCCATCACGTCCTTGTATTCCTGCACGATCTTGTCCTGCTCCAGTCCTGTGAGGCGCTGCAGTCGCATCTGCAGAATCTCCTGCGCCTGAACGTCCGACAGATGGTAGCCGGCAGGCTTCAAGCCATAGCGAGGATCGAGATCGCTCGGTTGGAAGTCTTGCGGGTTGCCCTCAACGCGCGCGAGCATTGCGCGGGCCTCGCCGGGTTCCCAGACTTCGGCGAGCAGGCGTTCCTTCGCAATGGGCGGGGTTGGCGCAGCCTTGATCAGTTCGATCATCCGGTCCAGATTGGCTAGTGCCACGGCAAGGCCTTCGAGGACATGGCCGCGGTCGCGGGCCTTGCGCAGCTCAAACACACTCCGACGGTTGATGACTTCGCGCCGATGCTGCAGGAAGGATTGAAGCATCTGTCTGAGGTTGAGCAGGCGCGGCTGGCCGTCGACCAGGCACACCATGTTCACGCCGAACGTATCCTGCAACTGGGTTTGCTTGTACAGCTTGTTGAGTACCACTTCGGCAAGTTCGCCGCGCTTGAGTTCAATCACCACCCGCATGCCGGATTTGTCCGACTCGTCCTGGATGTGGCTGATCCCCTCAAGCTTTTTCTCCTGCACCAACTCAGCGATGCGCTCCAGCAGGGTGCGCTTGTTCACTTGGTAGGGCAGTTCGTCGATGATGATGGCTTGACGTTGGCTGCGCTCGATGTCCTCGAAGTGGCAGCTCGCACGCATGATTACCCGACCCCGTCCGGTGCGGTAAGCCTCGCGGACCCCACTCAGTCCATAGATGATGCCGGCAGTCGGAAAATCAGGCGCGGGAATATGTTGCATCAACTCCTCGACGTCCGCCTCCGGATGTCGCAGCAGGTGCTGGCAACCATTGATGATCTCCCCCAGGTTGTGCGGCGGAATATTCGTGGCCATCCCCACCGCGATGCCTGCCGATCCGTTAAGCAGCAGATTAGGGATGCGTGCTGGCAGAACCAGCGGCTCCTGCTCGGAGCCGTCGTAATTGGGGCCAAAGTTGACGGTTTCCTTGTCAATGTCGGCCAGCATCTCATGCGCAATCTTCGAAAGACGGATTTCCGTGTAGCGCATCGCTGCCGCATTGTCGCCATCAACGGAACCGAAGTTGCCCTGGCCGTCCACCAGCATGTAGCGCAGGGAGAAATTCTGTGCCATGCGCACAATGGTGTCATAGACTGATTGGTCACCGTGCGGGTGGTATTTGCCGATCACATCGCCCACGATACGGGCAGACTTTTTGTAAGGGCGGTTCCACGAATTGCTCAGCTCATGCATCGCAAACAGCACGCGCCGGTGCACCGGCTTCAAACCGTCGCGCACATCGGGCAGGGCGCGCCCGACAATCACGCTCATCGCGTAATCCAGGTAAGAGCGGCGCATTTCTTCTTCCAGGCTGACCGGAAGGGTTTCTTTGGCGTAGGCGGACATTCGGGACCCAGTACAGGGCGCCGCCGCAGGTTTCAGAGAGCGGCGCCAATAAAAATCAAGCTTTCAATGGTAGCAGCGCAGATAGGGATACCAGCAGGGCGCCCAAAGGCCAAATCGCTGCTCGGTGGGGCGCGGTGAATTACAAAGTCTGTGTGTGTCCCGGAGCCGTCAAAGTCCTTGTCGCTGTGGCAGAATTGAAACTTCAGATGGTTGATCCGGACTTTCCCTTGCGGCCTCCCCACAAATAAGAGGCTTGACGGCTTATGATGTGTGTATAAGATTGATTGCGGTCCTTACTTTTGAAAGGAAAGAACGATGATTAAAGCCAACAAATTCGCAAAACTTTTGATAGTGTCCGCGCTTGCCGCCTCTGCGACGACGGTTGCCTTCGCTCAGGACGCCACAACCATTGACAATTGGCAGAATCCGTACGGCCTGAACTGGAAAAACGGCGACAACACCCTGTGCTGGCGTGACAATTTCTGGACCCCGGCTACCGCCGCTCCGGGATGCGACGGCGCCATTGTTGCTAAGGCGGAGCCAGCACCAGCGCCGGCGCCAGTGCCCGAAGCTGCTCCGGCGCCCGCTCCGGCACCTGCTCCGGTTCCAGTGAGCGAGAAGGTGACTTACTCGGCGGATGCGTTCTTCCAGTTTGACAAGGCTGTACTGCAACCTGCAGGCAAACAGGCATTGGACGATCTGGCCGAGAAAATCAAGGCCGTCAATCTTGAAACTGTGGTTTCCACCGGTTACACAGATGCCTTCGGTAGCGTTGCATACAACCAAAAGCTATCCGTGCGCCGTGCCGAAGCGGTCAAGGCTTATTTGGTAAGCAAGGGCATTCCAGCTGACAAGATCTATATCGAAGGTAAGGGCAAGACTGACTTCCGCGTCGACCCGAAGAGCTGCAAAGGCACGTTCAAGATGCGTGTTGAGTGCCAAGCTCCCAACCGCCGCGCTGTGGTCGAGATCGTTGGCTCCCATACCGTGACTCAGTGAGTTCAAGTTGGGCTGCAAAAAACCCCGCTGCGGCGGGGTTTTTTCATGGGTTGCGCATGCGCCTCATGGCGGTGTCATACTTTCCGGCTGGTAACTGATCGCTCTCTCCGAATCGGGTCTCTTGATGAATGCTGAAGCCTCGGAACTGAAAAAATTTGCGGATGCCGCGCACCGTTGGTGGGATTTGGACGGGGAATTCAAGCCGTTGCACGATATCAACCCCCTTCGCCTCGGTTGGATCGCCGGCCATGCGACTCTACAGGGGGCCCGAGTGCTCGACATTGGCTGTGGTGGAGGAATCCTTAGCGAGTCCATGTCAGCCCAAGGGGCGGAGGTGACGGGGATTGACCTTGGTGACAAGGCGTTGAAGGTGGCCCGTTTGCATGCATTGGACGCAGGGATCAAGGTTGATTACCGGCTTGTGTCAGCAGAGCAACTGGCCGCCGAGCAGCCGCGAGGCTTCGACGTGGTGTGCTGTATGGAAATGCTCGAGCATGTGCCGCGCCCAGCATCCATCGTGCAGGCGGCGGCCGAACTGGTGCGTCCAGGAGGCTTTGTGTTTTTCTCGACCATCAACCGCAATGCAAAGGCATTTGCGCTTGCAATACTCGGTGCCGAATACCTGTTGCGCATGCTCCCCAAGGGGACGCACGAATATGCGAAGTTCATCCGCCCCAGTGAACTTGCCGCGTGGGCACGGCGAGCGGGCCTCGATCCCGTGGAATTCAAGGGTCTCGAGGTCAGTCTTCTCGATCGCAGCTTCCGGCTAGGAAGCGACGTGGACGTGAACTATTTCCTCGCGTGCAGGCGTCCCGCATGACCGGTGTATATAAAGCCATCTTGTTCGATCTTGATGGGACATTTGCTGATACGGCACCAGATCTTGCTGCGGCGGTAAATCGCATGCGCATGGATCGGGGATTGCCCGCGCTACCAGTCAAAGAACTGCGTCCCATGGCCTCACACGGGGCCCGGGGGTTGCTCCAGATAGGCTTTGCGATAACACCGGGGGATTCGGGCTACGAGGCCTTGCGCGACGAGTTTCTTCGCAACTACGCCCAGAATATCTGCGTGGACACGCAGCTTTTTCCGGGTGTAGACCAAGTGCTTGGGTATTTGGACCGACATGCTATTCCTTGGGGCATTGTGACCAATAAGGTCGCAAGCCTCACGCTCGCTTTGCTCGACGCACTGCCTCTACCCTCCCGGCCTGCATGTGTCGTCAGCGGCGACACGACCGCCCATCCCAAACCGGCGCCTGATCCTTTGCTGCATGCGGCAGCCATGATCGGCATCGCGCCAGCGCAATGCCTTTATCTTGGGGATGATCTGCGTGACATGCAGTCAGCCCAGTCTGCGGGTATGGGCGCTGCAGCGGCCGCGTACGGTTACTGCGGCCAGCAGGAACCACGGAGCTGGGGAGCACACTACGTTCTAGAGCAACCCGAACAATTGCTCTCCCTAGGCTTGGTGTGAGACCCGGCGGTTTCAAGGGTGAAGTGCAACACCTTTGGTTAATGAATCGAGGAGGGAGCT